>CAZBRI010000057.1:0-10816 GCA_964494055.1 uncultured Anaerolinea sp. | reverse complement strand
TATCATTTATTAATGCGTGGTGCTGCTGCAAAAAACGATTTATTAATTTCATCCAAGCTGTACCCGGATAAAAAATTTATCACGATTCAATCGGATCCTGCCAATCTTGGTTTTTATGACAAGAACCTGGTTTTCTCTTCTGCCAGGAAGCCGCTGGATGTCAGCAACTATTCACCAACAGAATTGGGAAAATTGATCCCCACTGATGTGGTTGTGATCAACAGCAAATTCCAATATTTTGACCTGGGAACAGTTTCCGCAAATAAAGGAAAATATCCACTTTATTTCGATAAAATTGATTCAGGGCCATTACTTGTGGAAGGCATCCTTGTCATTCCTGAAAATGAATATCTGAATCTTGGTCTGCCGGCGAATGTGCAAGCTGTCCAGGAAAAAGACCTGTGCTGCGGACCGATCGTTATAGAAAATCAACAGCCCTGATAAAAATAAAGTAAAATATAATGCTAATGAAATAAATAATGTTTTCTTTAAAATCGGAAATTTGTGAAAAAACTAAAAGAAATACTTAAGCAAGTTATCAATAAATTGGAAACGCACCTGAATAAATTGCGCGTAGCTGTTCCCGGATTACCCGGGAACCGGGCAATTATTTCAGCGTTGGCGTTGACAGCTGTGATCTTGCTGCTTCTATTAACATTTCAAAAAATTCTGGGGCCGAAAGAGAAATTCACTACTTACACACTTCCTTATGAACAAAATTTTGATGATGTCATTCTGAGAAACTGGTTCAAAGAGTCTGGTGTTTGGACAATCCGGGACGCTGCTCTTTCACAGACCGTGGGAGGAGATACTCCTGCTGAGTTATTCGTACCTTACAAATTAATTGATGATACTCCTTACCATGCCAGTGTCTATATCACGATGAAGAAAGACACAAGGATGGCAGGTTTGTCGTTTAATGCGCAATATCCAGACATTTCGACTAAACAGCAGCGTGTGTATTTGTCTCAGCCGGATTCAAAGTCATTGTTTTTGATATCTGGTTACCTGGATGATACGGGTAGTTTTATCACCCAGGTGCAGGTACCATTAACCGTCAGTACCGGTAATTACCGTCTTGATCTCTACGTTTATCAAAATACATATATCGTTCAATTAAATGGACAGCGGTTGATCGATAACCGTCCGCTGTTTTATAAAAATGGTCTGGTTGGTTTTTTTACACTTGGGCCAGCAATTTTTGATACATATAAGCTGACTACAGCAGGAAATCCTGATCCCGGGAATCTGTCATATAACAGTGATTTCGACCAGGTTCCGGGCGGTGCCGGATGGGTGCCATTTGCAGGGGCATGGAAGATCGTTGATAAAACACTGGAACAGACAGATACCCAGGTTATCAATGCGGGTATTGGTTATGAAACAAGCACATTTCAGAATTACACCTTGCGGGTTAATTTTAGCCATTTAGCCGGGCAGGGGGCTGGGGTTCTGTTCAATATGCCGTCACCTTATCAAATCAGCGGTGCACAGGTGGTCAGGTATTCAGATGAGACTGATTCTGTTATCTGGGGTTATTATGATGATAAAGCGAGTTTTATCCGGCAGGGTTATCTTGAAGTTCCACATGTTGGAACTGAAAATCATGTTCTACAAATTTTTTCAGGGGATGCTACTTATAATGTTATGCTGGATGATAAATATATTGCAAATGAAGTGCCCTTACAGAGTAGGCAGGGCAGCGTCGGCCTGATGACCTCTGCTTCTTCTGCAGCTTATGCATCCGTGGAAGTATTTCCATTATTTGGTTCCAAGGGGGCTGCCCTTCAACAGCTGACTGCATCAGCCGTTGGTTCTGCTGCAACTCCAGCTATTACGGAACCGGTAAAAGCTGGTAAAACGCCTGCAGATCAAACTACCGTTATCGCACCAACCAGCACTGTTCAAAATCCTGGTATTTCAACTCAGCAGCCAAAGAAAACAATTCCCCCAACATCTACAGATACAGGAAATGGGTCAGCAGCCACATCGCAGCCAACACCCAATCCGGTAAATAGCATAGATCCCGTGACTGGCGGCCAAGCACCCCTGCATGCTGTTTTCACAGGAAAGCTTTCCGATCAAAATTGGTTCGTTGTCAGCGGACAGTGGAAATTTCAAAACGGTAATATGGTTCAGGGGTTAACTTCAGGCTATGACTATACTGTCATTAACACCAAAACCAAGTATTCAAATTACAGTTTCCAGGTCGGTTTTTCGCAGTTGCAGGGAAGCGGAGCCGGGCTTGTATTTAATATGCCAAAAGCAGATGGTTTGAGCGGGGCAACCATGGTGCGTTACTCAGACAAGCGGGACAATGCCCTGGTATGGGGATTTTTTGATGATAACGGCGTTTATAAAAATATGGGGTATGCTGAAGTCAATCATGCCGGTACCGATCATCATACCCTGAGGGTTTCCTGCGATGACGCATCTTTTACGATTTTCCTGGATGACAAGATCATCACTCAAAATGTTCCCTATGGCACCAGGCAAAACAACGGCTTTATCGGTCTGCTAACCTCTGTTTCATCAGTGACCTATGATGAAGTAACCGTGGACGGTATTGGGGCAGCCTTTAAAGGTAATTATACGAACCTGGATGGTTTTACTGATCAAAGAATTATCAGCGGTAAGTGGGCCATCAATAACAACAAGATAACACAGTCTGTACCAGATCCGGCGGATTACGTCTGGAATACAGGTGTACAGGCTTCAAATTACACTGTTACAGCGAAAATAACCTTGCCCAAGGGTTCCAAAACTGCCGGTGCTGGTTTTATTTTAAATATGTCTGAAAGGGGAACGAAGAATAATGCCTTTATCGCCCGTTTAACAAACGGCGGGCAGGGTTTCTGGTGGGGGCAGACAGATGAAAAAGGTAAGTTTAAAGGGCAGGGTTCTATTAATTTGAGCAGCACTGTGAATTCAGCAGTTGTGCAAATCATGGTAAAAGACGGATTAATGTCTCTGAATATTGATGGTAAGAAAATCATATCGGATATAAAAATGTCCCAGGTGGATGGATGGATCGGCCTTGTAAGCTATGGCGGGCCGGTCACCTTTGAGGAATTAAAATTGGAAGTGGTGCAATGAAAATTCCTGATTGGCTGCTGCATCCATTACTGGCGTTTACCTCATCAAGAATTTTTATTTTCTTTGTCGGGACATATGCCCGGATCATGCTGCCTGTTGAGCAGGGCCATTGGAATGCATCGCCTGAGAGCCCGTTCCTGTCATTATGGGCCAAGTGGGACAGCCAATATTATTACGATATTGTCGTCAATGGTTATTGGTTCACGCCCGGGCAGCAAAGCAATGTAGCATTTTTTCCTTTTTATCCTTTATTGGTGCGGATGGTGTCAGGATTACTGAAAGACAATGTGATCCTGGCTGGTTTTTTAATCAGCAACATTTTTTTTCTTGGCGCATTAATTATCTTTTTCAAATTAACCGAAATTGAGATTGACCCGGGCTCGGCAAAACGGGTAGTTTATTATCTTGCTTTTTTCCCGACATCATTTTTTTTCAGCAGTGTTTATACAGAAAGTACATTCCTGTTTTTTATGCTGGGTACTGTTTATTTCGCAAAAAAACAAAATTGGATTGCTGCCTCAATGATGGGCATACTAACTTCTGTTACCAGAAATATCGGAATTCTAGCCTGGCCGTTGGTGATTTTTGAGTGGCTTCGTTCAAACGGCTGGACATTAAAGCAAATTTTCCAAAAAGAAAACTGGTTGTCTTTGTGGGAAGGATTCAAAAAACACTGGTTTGACCTGATTATCATTTCGATCATACCGTTAGGAATGATTACATATATGTTATTTCTGAAAGTGAATTTTGACAGGCCCCTGGCTTTTATTGAAACCCAGGCAGCCTGGGGCAGGGAAAATATTGGCCCGATAGGAGTATTGACCAAATCGGTTACTTATATGGCGAATTATCCGATTGGTAAAGGCTGGCTGGTTAATTTTATAAACACCTTCGGTGTATTGTTTTTCCTGATTTTGATCCCTTTCATTTGGTTTAAGATCAATGAAGGGTATGCAATTTTTGTATTAATCTCCTTAATACTTCCATTATCAAGCTCAACTGGAAGTATCATCCGTTATTTATTAACCGCTTTTCCAGGGTTCATGCTTCTAGCTAAATGGGGAAGAAATGAAATTGTCGATAAAATTCTTTTGACGAGTTTTTCCGTCCTTCTGGGGATGTTTGTAACCATATTTGCAGTCTGGGTTTTTGTTGCTTGATGGATTATCGGATAAAATAAATAAAAAAAAGGATATTCAATGCCTTACGAAAACTATGCTAAATGGAAAGAAACTCCGATTGAAACAGAGCCATTCCTGTCAATTGTCATTCCTGCCTATAATGAACAAAACCGTATTATTACAACGATTGGGGCGATAGCATCACATATTTCTGACCTTGGCTTTCCATGGGAATTGATCCTGGCAGATGATGGTTCCAAAGATAATACAGTGCAGCTGTGCAACGATCTGGGCCTTGTTAATTTCCGGGTATTGACGACGCCAAAAAATGGCGGGAAGGGGAATGCTGTACAGCGCGGTATGCTGGCGGCAAAAGGGAAGTATATTTTATTTACGGATGCCGATAATTCAACGCCTATTGAAGAAGCATCCAAGCTGCTGGTAAAACTTGATAAAGAAGGTTACGATGTAGCTGTAGGATCCCGGGCTGTTGAAGGCGCGGATGAAGGAAAAAAGAACCTGCTGAGGAGGACATTGAGTTATGGCTTACGCTGGATCGTCAAGCATGTGTTGAAGATCGGTGTCAAGGACACACAGTGCGGTTTTAAGATGTACACAGCTGAGGCTGCCAAACGGCTTCACACAAAACAAACGATCATGGGTTTTTCATTTGACCTGGAAATATTATTTCTTGCTTCCCGCTACGGATATAAGATAGCTGAAGTTCCAGTAACCTGGATTGATGCACCCGGTTCCAAGGTTGACACGAAAAAAGAAGTTCAGAGATTCCTGAGAGACCTGATGAAAATTTGGTCCAATGACCTGAAGGGTTTATACAACTAAGGAGATTTCAATGCGTATAGCAATGGTGACTACCTATCCACCATCCAAGGGCTCGTTAAATGAGTATGCCTACCACTTTGCGCGTTACCTGAGATTAAAATCTGAGAGTGCTTCGGAATTATTTCTTCTGGTAGATCAACTTCCCGCCGGACAAGCCTACCCGGATGATGTTGTTGAAGGTTCAATTCCTGTTACATATATTCCCTGTTGGAAATTTGGGGCGATCGATAATATTCTTCGTATCCAGAATACCGTGAAGAAGTTAAAACCCGATATCGTCCTTTTTAATGTTCAGTTTGCCACATTTGCGGATAAAAGTATCCCAGCAACCCTGGGGCTGCTGACGCCCTGGCTTTTGAAGCGATCAGGTTTTTCGACCGTTGTGCTTTTACATAATATTATGGAGACGGTCAATTTGAAATCTGCTGGTTTTGGCGGCAGCTTTTTAAATGAAAATGTCATCCGTTTTTTTGGGAGTATTGTCACAAGGTTTCTGCTTTCAGCTGACCTGGTTGCAGTCACCATTCCAAAATATGTTGATATTCTGACTGAGAAATATAAGGCAGATAATGTCATCCTTGCGCCGCATGGTTCATTCGAGGAACAGACCAATATTCAGCCGAATACCATGCCGGCCGGCGAACCGAACATTATGACTTTCGGTAAGTTTGGCACTTATAAAAAAGTTGAGATCCTGATCGAAGCCTTTGAAATGTTATTACCCCAGCATCCCAATGCCAAACTGGTCATCGCGGGCACGGACAGCCCGAATGTTAAGGGTTACCTGGATGGTGTGCAGAAGCAGTACAGCCATGTCCCCAACGTGCAATTTACAGGGTATGTTTCTGAAGAGGATGTCCCCCGTATTTTCGGTGATGCCTGGGTGGTGGTTTTTCCGTACACCAGCACGACCGGCAGCTCCGGTGTGCTGCACCAGGCGGGCGGTTTTGGTAAGGCTGTAGCCCTGCCCAACCTTGGAGACCTGGCAGAATTGGTCCAGGAAGAAGGTTACGACGGCGAATTCTTCGAACCGACGGATGCCCGGAGCCTTTATGAAGCGATCAGCCGCGTGATCGATCATCCTGAACGACAGCTGGAGATCGGCTCCACAAACTTTATGGCCGCAAACGGTTTACCGATCAATGATGTTGTTGACTGGTATTTGATCCATTTTCAAGAACTGCTCAAGAAAAAATAATCACTCATTTTATTCAAAATTACACGTTGGAAGGATGTCAATTATGGAATTACAGGAATCCAAACAGAGTAATATCCCCGTCTTGAGCCTCAAAGGCCGTTTTGATGCACATGAAATTGGAGCAGTCCGTGATTGGATCGCGAAACAGCTGGAGCATGGTCAAGCTAAGCTGCTGGTTGATCTGGCTGATGTGAATTTTATCGATTCTTCTGCATTATCCATCCTGGTTCAAGGATTAAAACACTGCCGCGAAAAAGGCGGAGATCTATTATTATGTTCCTTTCAGCCGCCTGTAAAAGTTATATTTGAGTTAACCCGGCTGGATAAAGCATTCCATATTTTTGCAAATGAGCAGGAAGCCCTGAACTAAGCTTTTTTCAATCTATCATTCATCTTTAGGAATTTCTGAAATAGTCCAGAATAAATTGGAGCATTATTTTTTGCTCTTTATTAAATGTTGTTTTTGAGAAACCATGCCGACAGTAACACCGCAGAATAATAAAACCCAATTCAAGAAAATAGCAGAAGCATTCATCCGGAATGGAGCTTCGAGTGTATGCTTATATGAAAAAACACGGCTGCTCGATAAATTCCCTGCTGATATTCAACCTGCCGGACCATATATTTTTTCAGGTTCGAAAGATGGGGTGTATTTGCAATTAGGTGGATTGACCGGCGAAATTTGGCAATCCATTGCTGATACTGCGTTTGACTTGTTTTCTAACTTATTAAAAGGCGAAACAGAGCTGGAAAGCTTGACGGCTGCGCTGGTAGAAACGCAGGACAGGCTTGTTTCGATTTATGATCTCAGTAAAGCAAACCGCCTTACGCTTGATATCAATGCACTGCTTGAAATGCTTGTTAAAGAATCTCATTTTTTATTAAATGTTGAGTGCACATTTGCTTATTTGGTCAGGGAAAACCAGGAACCTGTTTTGTATAAAACCGGGGAAACACAAATAAGTACTGACCAAATTAATAAACTGATCAGTACCTACAAAGAATCACCGCAAAAAAATATCTTTAAAAAGGTAGATCATATTGACCGGACAATTCACAATTTGATGATTGTAACCATCCCTGTGATTGAGGATGTTTTTGCAGTCATGGGAAGTGTTAATAAATCGAGTGATTTTTCATCCCCGGATCTTAAACTGGCGAAAGCATTATCGGTTAATTCCGGCGCGCAGCTTGAAAATGCACTGCTGATCCAGGATGCATTGGCCAGGACAAGGCTGGAAACAGAAATGAACCTTGCCAACCAGGTGCAGACAGCCCTGCTGCCTCAGTCCATTCCGCAATTTAAGGGTCTTGATGTGTTTGCTGACTCGCATCCTGCCAGAGAGGTTGGCGGCGATTTTTACGATATCGTATCTTCTGAAGCACATCCCATGATCTTCCTGCTGGGGGATGTGACCGGCAAGGGAATGGCAGCCGCCATGCTGATGAGTATGACCCGCACTGTTGCCAAATCCGCCGGAAAAAACATGCCCTTCGAAGAACCTCATCAATTAATGATCCGGATCAACAATGATATGCATGATGATTTTTCACGGGTTGGGATGTTTACGACTGCATTTATTGGTCTTTTGGACAGGGAATTACGGACTTTTTCATATTGCAATGCCGGTCAGAGTCCGATTGTTTTTGCACCTGCAGGAAAGAAGCCGGTGATTGTGGAAGCAGACGATATTCCGGTGGGAATTTTTGAAGGTTATCAATATTCTTCAAAATCAGTCAAGGCATCACCCGGTGATATATTTATACTGGCTTCTGACGGTTTTCCAGAATCTATGAATCCGGAAGGCGAAATGTACGGTTACAAAAAAATATTGGAATTGGTTGATAAAGTTCGTGATCTTCCTGCAAAGGAAATCGTGGAAGCATTGATCGATGATGTCAATCAATTTTCTGGCAATCATCCACAGGATGATGACAGAACAATTCTCCTCATCAAGATAATATGAATATGAAAACAACCAGACTTGAGATCAAATCAGATTACGCCAATATCCGCACTGCTGACCAGGCTTTGCGAGATATGCTGGAAAAGCAAGGAGTGAAGGAAGAGGTCATCGGCGTATGTGAGCTGGCTTCCCATGAACTATTGAATAATATAGTCGATCATGCCTACGTGGATAATCCTGCTGGAGTAATTCAAATCACCTTGACAATTGATCACAAGACCCTCGAAATTCGGACAGAGGATAACGGTCTGCCTTCAACTTTAGATTTATCAGCTGTCACAATGCCGGACCCGCTGGATTTAATGGAAGGCGGTTATGGTCTCGCGATTATGCTATCTCAAATGGATTCGGTGAATTACTCGATTGAGAATGGTAAAAACGTTTGGAAATTACAAAAAACAATATAAGATAAATGCTAACGAATAACTAGAATTATTTTTCGGCAAAGTAAATATTTTCAGGCAATTTTTTGATAGATAAATGAGGCAACAATGGCACTGCAAATTCAATACCTTGAACATATTATCCGTATCGTTGCAATCAGCCTGACTGGACGGCTGGATGCTTTCGAAGCGCCGGCTCTGCGTCAAAAATGTGATGAATACCTTTCTGATGGTGTGATTCACTTTGTTTTTGATTTGACGAATATTAGTATGCTGGACTCCGCCGGCCTGGCAGTGCTGGTCAGTGTTCTTAAACGTGCGCGATTGAAATCCGGCGATGTCCGCCTGGTTTGGCCGAAGGATGTGACGGCTTCCCGGATCTTAAAATTAACCCGATTTGACCAGGTTTTTATTTCTATTGAACAATCAGATATTATTCCACAAGGATTCTAAATACCTAAGAAAATAAATTATATGAAAACTATTCTAATTGTGGATGATGATCCAAATAATCAGAGGATGCTCAGCTATAGCCTGAAAAAAGCCGGTTACGAGGTTGAAGCTGCTTCAAATGGGCAAGCCGGTTATGATATTTTAAAGAATAATCCTATTTCACTCGCAATTCTTGATCTCGCAATGCCGATCATGGATGGGATCAGCCTGTTGAAGTTGATTCGCGAGACCGAAAGAATTAAGACCATGCCTGTCATCATCCTGACTGCCAGCGGTGAGGACGATGAGTTAGTTATCGCTGAAGGGATAGGGGTCTCAGGCTTTCTAACGAAACCATTCAGTTCCAGGCTTATGCTGGATATTGTTGCTTCCTTACTGTCCGGGCATGATGGGCAGGAATAGCATTTCACTTTCCCCGGGTTTTAAAATTAAATGAAAAAGTCAATTACATCAGCCAGCTTAATTTTGATGGTCAGCATGACCATCGTTAATGCCGGGAATTATATTTACAACCTGATCCTCGGGCGCTGGCTGGGACCGACACTGTTTGCGGATGTGTCATTAATCATCACGCTGCTGCTGGTAGTCACATTTATCACTGCACCGCTCCAGATGACAACTGCCCGTTATTCGGCAATTCATACTGCGGAAAATGACCAGCACGCCCTGGCCGCCATTCACCGTCTCATGGAGCGGATTGGATTAGGCCTGGGGTTATTTTTGTTATTGGTTTTCTCTGCGGGGTCCATTTTTTGGCAGTCTTTTTTCAGGACGGCATCATTTTACCCATTCCTGATTTTCGGCCTGGCGATGCCTTTCAGCCTGCTGCAGGGTGTTGAACGCGGGATTCTGCAGGGACAGACGCGTTTTGGTATCCTGGCGGTAACCTACCAGGTGGAAATGTTATCCCGGCTGCTGATCGGGGTTGGATTGGTGGCATTGGGTTTTTCAGTTAATGGCGCGGTTATTGGTATCAGTGCTTCTTTCTTCCTGACCTGGCTGACCTCAAGGATCGCTGCCCGGGGACTGCCTGCAGCTTCCCTGCCCGGCAAAGATATTCAAAAAGCTCTCGGCTTATTTGCCCTGCCGGTAATCGTTTCCCAGCTTGGGCAAATCTTGATCAATAATAGCGATGTCCTGCTAGTCAGGCGTTTCTTTCCGGCAGAAACTGCCGGCCAGTACGCTGCCCTGGCGTTGATAGGGAGAATTGTATTTTTTGCAACCTGGTCTGTCGTGACAATCATGTTCCCGATGGTAGCCCAAAAGCATAAAAAAGGTGAACCGCACGGCTATTTATTGTGGCTATCGCTTGGAATTGTGGCAGCTATTTCACTGCCGGTGATCCTGGGTACCAGGGTATTCCCGGAGTTCATTGTCACGTTATTATTCGGTAAACAATATTTAGCAGTTGCCTCACTGTTATGGTTGTATGCATTATCCACATCTCTGTATGCCCTGGCGAATGTGGTGGTTAATTACCGCCTATCTTTAGGAGCTGGAAAAAGCACCGGCCTGGTAATTGCGGCAGGTGTTAGCCAGGTCATCGGTATTATTTTGTTTCATAACAGTCTTGCACAAGTTGTATGGGTGCAGGTATGGATAATGTGCATCCTGTTTATCATATTGCTCGGGAATGACCTTATTATGAACCGTAAAGGCAATTCCCAGCCGTCTGAAGAATAAATTAAGCGGTGATCAATTGATTTGAAAATATGCGGATTGGAACATTAATTAACTATCCGGCAAAACCTAAAT
>CAZBRI010000056.1:0-10892 GCA_964494055.1 uncultured Anaerolinea sp. | reverse complement strand
TAGTACTTGCAAAGAACTAAAATGAGCAGCAAGATCTTTTGCAATTGTTTCACCAACCCCTCTGATTCCCAGCGCTGTGATCAACCTGCTGAGCGGCTGCTTTTTTGAGATTTCAATGGCTTCCAATAAATTTTCGGCAATTTTCCCGGGGGGATCGGATGTCACTTTTCGATCCTTACGGGTTATTGCAGTCAGAATCTTTTCCCTGTTCAAATAATATAGATCAGCCACATCAGCCGCCGCACCGGATTCGATTAACTTTTCAACTATTTTTATCCCCAGCCCGTTGATATCCATCGCACCTTTTGAGACAAAATGCTCGATATTCCTGATGATTTGGGCAGGGCAGGCAGAATTAACACAATACCAGGCCACTTCACCGTTGAGATGTTCCACTTTGTGACCACATTCCGGGCATAATTCAGGAGGTGTGTAAGGTTTTTCAGAACCGGTTCGGGCAGAGACAACAGGTCCAATAATATAAGGGATTACTTCACCGGCACGTTTTACCAGGACACGGTCACCTGGCCTGATATCTTTTTCAGCAATAAAATCGAAATTATGCAATGTGGCTCTTTCCACCATCACCCCGCCGATTTCCGCCGGCTGCAATACTGCATAGGGGGTAAGTACTCCTGTCCGGCCGACAGCCACACCAATTCCTTCCAAAACTGTCGTAACTTCACGGGCAGGAAATTTAAACGCAATTGCTCCCCTGGGATCTTTACCCACAAAACCTAATTCGTCAGAGATACGCTGATCATCAAGTTTTATTACCATACCGTCGGCTTCATAACCTAATTCATCACGCTTTTTATCCCAGGTTTCAGTGTAAGCAACAGCCTCTTTTATCTGGTTAAAACAGCGGGCAATGTCCGTAACCGGGAAGCCTAATAATTTCAACCATGCGAGCAATTCCCATTGCTTTGTCGGGATCGGCCCGCCCTCAAAGTAAACAACCTGGTAGCACAAAATTGTCAGCGGCCTCTGGGCGGTTAAAGATGAATCTAATTGGCGGAGAGATCCTGCGGCGGTATTTCTAGGGTTTAAATATGTTTTTTCACCGCGTTCTTCCAGTCGTTGATTGAGTTCAAGAAAATCTTGATTCGGTATATATGCTTCACCGCGGACAACAAGATATTCTGGTATTTTTAATTTCCCGTTTTCAAACAACTCTGAAGAAAAATTTTTTGATATGGCAGCAATTTTATCCTGTGTAATTGGTTCAGGATCAACAGGTATTTTCAAAGGGATGGAACGTATTGTTCGAAGATTAGCCGTGATATCTTCTCCGATTTCACCATCTCCGCGGGTTGCCCCCTGAACAAAAACACCTTTCCGGTAGTGTAAAACAACACTCAGGCCATCTATTTTTGGTTCAACTACAAAACTGGCATCTGAAACACGCTCATCCAGTTTGCGGATTCTTTCATACCAGGCCAGTGCGTCCCCGGCACCAAATGCATTTGCCAGGGAAAGAATTGGTTTCGGGTGACGAACTTTCTCAAATTTATCTGATGGAGTAGAACCTGTTCGTTGAGTAGGAGAATCAGCTGAAACCCAATCGGAATGTTTGGCCTCAATTTGACGGAGTTTTAACAACAGCCGGTCATATTCCAGATCACTTATCACAGGGTTATCGAGTACATGATATTGATAGCTATGATAATTTAACTGTTGTTTTATGGTCTCGTAGGTTTCTTTTTCATTTTCCATACCAGTATTATATTCCAGCCAGGGCGAATAATTAATGGTAAACTACAAAAATTATGAAAAGATATTTATGGATTTTGAGTTTTGTTCTTCTGATTTCTTCCTGCGGCCAGGCAGCCACCTCTACACCCAGCCCGGCTGAACCCATTGTTAATTTTCCTACTGTCGCTCCAGAGACACTTCCAGCCTGTACATCATCTGACCTGAATGAAAGTTCAAATTCCAATCAGACTGCAGATAGTACAATAATTGGTATAACGTTGACCAATAAAACCAAATCTGCATGTGCCTTATCCAATCCCCCCGTTGTTAAAATTTTGGATGAAAGTGGAATTGAATTACCTGTTCAAATATCCAATGAAGCTGCTTTAATGAAAAATACCCCCGCAGCTTTAATCGGACTTTCACCATCTGATAATATCATCCTGACAATGAATTGGCAGAATTATTGTTTGCAGAATCCTGTCAAAAACCTGACAATACTAATTGAGCTGGGCAAGGATAAATCGCTCAGTGCTACTGTCAAAATCGCTGGTCCGCCAACCTGTAAATCTAGTAAGGACCCGTCCTTACTCAAAATCACACCGTATTCTTACCCGCCATAATGAATATATATCAAAAAACTGCCCAAATGTCGGGCAGTTTTTTGATATATTGATTGTTTTTTCCTACTTGACAATAATAGAAATATTGTTCTATAATAGCAATATACAGAACACTTATTCTAACTATTGCAAAAGGAGAACGAAATGAATATCACAAGCCGGTTTAATACTTTTGAATTGGACCCAAATAAATTGATGGGAGTCATTATCAGCCAGCGGAACAAGATCTTTGTATATATGATCGTTGGGGCACTCGTTGCTTTCGAGATTTTTAATTACAGCACAACAGAATTTGCGCTGAGTGATGTTCTGGGATCCCTGATGTTTGCTGGCATTCACTGGTCAACTATCCTGGCCATCGCCTTCTGCGGTATAGATTTTGCCGGGGTAGCCCGTTTGTTCTCACAGGACAAGGGACAAAATGAGTCCACTGAGATCTGGTATTTATTTGGTGCATGGATATTAGCAGCTGCCATGAACGCTACACTGACCTGGTGGGGCGTATCGGTCGCAATTGCGAATCATATCAGTCAGGGTACTTCAGTCATCAATACAGCTACTTTACAAACTGTTGTCCCTATTTTCGTCGCTGTAATGGTACTTGTTATTCGAATAATGATCATTGGCACATTTTCAGCAGCAGGAGACAGGATGTTTGATCAAGCTGAAGGAAAAGTTAGAAAAAATCAAACATCCGCACAAAACACGGCTGCAACCAAACCTGAATATTCCTCACAGCGTACTTCAATCCCTGCTGTGCCAGCCATCTCCGGCCGGCCGGTTTATACTCCTGGGGCTACTTTCCGTTCTCCAACAAGATCTGCAATGAATCGTGAAAGAACATTCGAAAGAAACTCTGAACCTACTTATCACAATATTGGCAGCGGCAAACAGTCTGAAAGACTTGAAGCAAATGGATAGGTAACCAACCCGATGCTATAATGGATAAAATTTAAAATATGCCTCTCTGAATCTAAATAATGCAAAACAACCGAAATAAAATAAATAATAAACCGCAAAGAAAAAGAAGACAGACAGACCAGTCGACCGGCTGTCTGTCTGGTTTTTTCATACCACTGCTGATTGTATTATTTATCGGGATCATTCTTGCATCCAACACTACCACTTTCAGCAAGATTCAGCTGCCGGGTGCAGTCCAGAATAAACCACTCGCTCCTTTTTTCACACCAGAAATTCAACACTGGTCAAATAGTATAAGCCGTTGGGCAAATGAACATTCGCTTGATCCAAATTTCGTTGCTACCGTGATGCAGATTGAATCATGCGGAAATCCTGAATCACTTTCAGGGGCAGGAGCAGCAGGTTTGTTCCAGGTCATGCCATTCCATTTTGCCGAAGGTGATGACAGTTTCGATCCGGATACAAACGCCTTACGGGGATTGACATATTTGGAGAATTCTTTGACTGCAGCAAATGGAGATTACCGCCTGGCGTTTGCAGGTTACAACGGCGGGATCGGGGTGATCAGCCAACCCGATTCAGACTGGGCCGATGAAACAAAACGTTATGCGTATTGGGGATCTGGAATTTATGAAGATGCACAGCAAAATCTGGTAAATTCACCCCGATTAAACGAATGGTTAAACGCTGGCGGGGATGCGTTATGTATTCTGGCAAAACAAAAATTAGGTATCAGCCAGTAAAAAAATAATTATTAGCTGAGTTTTGCAGAAAATTGTTTTTCCGAATTTGCCGGCAAAATTACGATAAAAGTTGTTCCAATTCCTTCATGAGAATCTACTTCGATTCGTCCGCCATGGGCTTCAACAATAAAATATGCTATAGAAAGCCCCAAGCCGAAGCCGCTCGTTTTAGATCTTGTTCGTGATTTTTCGCCCCTGTAAAACCTGTCAAATATATGCGGAAGATCGGAAGTTGGAATTCCCGGTCCTGTATCCCTGACAATTATCCTTATCACATCGGTCTTTTTAGAGAGACTTAAATATACATCCCCGCCAGCAGGTGTATAGTGGATCGCATTTGAGACTAGATTGATTAACACCTGTTTCAGCCGGTCAACATCACCCTGAAATATAACCTGGTCTATCTCAGTTAATTTTAAATGTACTTTCTCTCCAGAAAGAATTCTCATTTTTTGAAATACATCAATTAATAATTCATCCAATGAGAATGGTGCAAATGCCATAGGCAGCTTACCAGATTCTGCCTGGGCCAGCAGAAGAAGATCTCCCACCATTCTTGTCAATCTATCTGCCTCATCCTTGATGCTATCCAGGGATTCATCATCCGGACCAAGTTTGCGGATAAGGTCAGCATTACCTTTGATCACGGTCAGGGGAGTTCTGAGTTCATGCGATACATCAGCCAGGAAACGCTGCTGTGAGGTAAACAGATTCTCCAACCTTTCCAGGGATCGATTGAATGCCTTAATAAGCGTACCGATCTCATCTTTTGATGACGCAATATAAGGAATCCTTCGAGAAAGATCATCTGCCCGGGTGATTTGTTCAGCAGTCTGGGTAACTGTCGCCAGGGGTGCCAATGCCTGCCTGATTGAAAACCATGAGGCTGTGGCGGCCAGGAGCATCGAGATCAATGTCAGGCTGCCCAAAATGGACATCAGGCTGTTACGAAAAGTATCCACCAATCCAAGGTTGGTTGCTGCCTGTATGATCCCGACCGGCCTTTCCCCTGCCATCAACGGAACTGTCAGAACTCGAAGATGGATATTACGAACAAATATATCCCGATAAACGGTCTTTGCAGATGAAATCCCTTGTGGGTCCAGAGGTTGTGAAAAATCCTTAATCCCGGGGGAAGCCATTTGCAAATTTCTGTCACGATCCCAGTATTGAACATAAACACTGGCTGTCAATTCTAATGATGGTAAAGTAACCACGTCTAATTCACCAACAGAACCGACTTTAGAATTTGAAAGAATTTCCTGAACTGTTTGGTTTAATGTTCTGTCAATTTGATCGAATAAGAGCGCACTGACAAGCACATAAACCAGCACACCGAACAACAGCAAAACTCCTCCGAGTAATGATGAATTTAACAATGTCAAACGGGCACGAAGAGACATATATTGAATGGTCCAGGTTAATAATTGGGTAATAAAAATCTGTTTGTTGTTTAATAAAAAATATAAGCAACAAACAGATCATTGAAGAAATTATTTATTGCAGAGAATTATGATGCCTCTCGCAGTACATATCCTACACCGCGAACTGTGTGAATTAACCTGGGTAAAGTTTCTTCAACTTCTAGTTTTTGGCGGAGATAACGGATATAAACTTCAAGCACATTACTTTCGCCGCCGAAATCATAACCCCAGACGCGGTCAAAAATAATTTCTCTCGTAAGTACTTGTTTTGGATGCCTTAAAAATAACTCCAGCAGTTCATATTCTTTGGCAGTCAGCTGAATAATATTGGTTCCACGGGAGGCTTCGCGTGAGCCTGTGTCAAGTGATAAATCTGCAAATTTCAGAACTTGAATGCGTTCCGGCTGAGTACGGCGCAGCAATGCTCTAATTCTCGCCAGCAGTTCATCCAAATTAAAAGGTTTAACCAGGTAGTCATCAGCACCGGCGTCCAAACCCTGCACACGATCTTGAATGGTATCCTTGGCAGTTAACATAATGACAGGCATGCTGCCGCCCATTCTAAGCCGATGACAAACTTCCAATCCATCCATTCCTGGAAGCATCCAATCCAACAAAACAAGATCCGGTGTGTGATCCCGGGCTAAATTCAATCCGGCGCGTCCATCAACAGCTACATCTACCACGTAGCCTTCGTATGCAAGACCGCGCTGCAAAAGTTTTAGTATGGCCTGATCATCTTCAATGATGAGAATTCTTTCGTTCATGGCTAGCTCCTATATTATTCTATTAAGATTATACACAACTCTGGTAAAATTTTCTTAATGTATTTACTCGAAATCCCAGTCAGTAAACGAATTTTTGACGTTGTTATTGCATGCTGCCTGTTGATTATCCTATCCCCTATTCTATTAATTCTGTATATCCTGGTATTGTTTTTTCATGGGAAGCCTGCTCTATTTAAACAAAAAAGACCCGGTTTCAAAGGGAAACCGTTTAACATTCTGAAATTTCGAACCATGACGAATGCGAGAAGTTCCGATGGCAAAATGCTATCTGATGAACAAAGATTGACCAAATTTGGATCATTCCTTAGAAAAACCAGCCTGGATGAATTACCTGAATTGTTTAATATTATGAAAGGCGAGATGAGCCTCGTTGGACCCCGCCCGTTGTTGATGCAGTATTTAACTCGTTATACGAAGGAACAGTCCCGCCGTCATGATGTAATGCCTGGAATCACCGGCTGGGCTCAAGTCAACGGCCGAAATGCTATAAGCTGGGAAGATAAATTTCAACTGGATACATGGTATGTGGATCACTGGAATATTTTTTTGGATATAAAAATTCTCTTCTTAACATTCTGGAAAGTAATAAAACGTGAGGGTATAAACCAGGCTGGCCAGGCAACTGCTGAAGAATTCATGGGGTATTCAGAAAAAAAATGATGGATTTCGGAATTATCAAAAATATTAACAGTTAATAATTATTTGATACAAAATATTAAAAATCTTTGAAGGAAAATAATTAAAACTTGTCAAATAAATTTACTTATCTAAAAGAAAAACCGCAAATCTGCGGTTTTTTTTGTAATAAATTTGGAATTTACTTTTTCAATTAGTTTTGATTTATTATTTTTGTGCCCTGATTTCCCGGTACTTGATAACCAATGGAATGGCAATGATTAAAAATATAATCAGACCTAAGAATAAAATACCATCACTGTGGCCAGCCTGAGATTCAATTGGGATAACAATTGGTTTAATTTTAGGTTTTGGGGTTTGGGCTGCAGACAAAAAAGGGATCTGTTTTGAAGAAGTGAGACTTAATACTTCAAGAACAAAAAGTGTAATAATTACTATTGAATAACGGATTTTTTTCTTCATTTTTTCATCAAAAAGGGTGATTTTATTTTCACCCCAGTATATCATGAAGCTAACTCGTTAGATTTTGTTGCAATTTGAAACTTGTCATGTATAATCTTGAAAAATAGAGGAAGATAGCCCAAAATATTATAATTTTTATTGACTGAATTTCTTATAACCTTAATTTTCCTGGCTTAAGAAAAGAGGCAACTATGCGACATTTTATTCGTTTCTCGTTATTTTATTTTTATGTGCTCTAATTTTTGTTGGTTCTGTTAACGCACTTGAACGTCCTGTTTTTTCTGAGGATGCAATAACAGGCGCTCAACTGTACGATAAATGGTATGCAGTTGAAGGTGCAAAGCAGCCTGTAGGAAACATGCCTATATGGGAAAGACAGAAAAATAACTCCAGGTCAGGTCCCGAAACCTGGCGATGTTCTGAGTGTCATGGTTGGGATTATTTGGGATCAGAAGGGGTATATAAGACTGGTTCACATGCTACCGGCTTTCCAAATGTTATGAAATTAACAAATAATATGACTAACGAGGAGATTGTTTCTCATTTAAAAGGTTCCAAAGATCCATCACACAATTTTAGCCAGTATTTATCAGATGCAGATCTCCTGAAATTAGCTGTATTTTTACATGAAGGTGTCCAGGACGAAAGCCGTTTGGTTGACAAAACTACTCTCAAAGTTATTGGCGGCAGCCTTAACCATGGCAAACAGCTCTATGATAATAATTGTGCTAAATGTCATGGACAGGATGGGAAACTGATCATCTTCAGATCTGAAGGAATCAATGAATTTTTAGGTTCCGTGGCTGTGCGAGATCCTTACAGATTTATCCACCGAACACGTTTTGGAACTGCAGGTGTAAAAAATATGCCGGTTGGGTTGATATTAGGTTTTTCAGTAACAGACGAAGTGGATCTTCTGGCTTATGCCCAAAATCTCCCCGCAGGGACCGAAACAGTTCAGCAATCCAATGCAGGGATCAATTCAGTACCATCTCCAAAGCTTGGCGGTCCCCAAGGCGGGGTATTTTTCGGGTTTCTCGCTGGGATCACCGCGTTTTTTGGAATGATTGGAGTCAGCATAACATTTCTACTGGGTCTGATCATCATCGGCATGATGATTGTTTGGCTTCTAAGGAAAAGGAATTAAACATAATTTTAATAACCGCGCTGGATTATTTCATCATGTAAATCCAGTTTATTCAATAAATCTAGGGACTGCAAAAACATTCCGCTTTTATTACGAATAAAAGCTTTGTTTATTCCAGGAAATCTCGCAGGAGCTGCTATGTCGAAGTTGTTTGAATTTATCAAAAAACCGGGTTTTCAGATTTCAGTATTTGCCATATTCCTGGTTTTATTCAGCCTTGGAATATGGGGCTTATACACAACCCAGGTTCCGCCTGTGCAGCCTATTCAATTTCCACATAAAACTCATGTGAACCTGCAAATTCCATGCCTTTACTGCCATCCCGGTGCATGGCGTCAGGCATCAGCAGGTTTACCAACCGAACAAAAATGCTGGGCATGCCACGGGCAGCTGAAAAAATATTTTCAACCACCCATTCCGGTTGAAAAATGGCCCGCAGAGCTTCAGAAGTTGAGCCAATATGTTGCAGAAAATAAACCTATTAAATGGGTTCCTGTCTACCAGGTGCCTGATTTTGTTCATTTTAATCATCGTCCGCACATTGCAGCAGGTTTAAATTGTGAAAACTGCCATGGGGATATGAGCAAGAAAACCGTAGCCACTCTTGAACAGACTGTGAATATGGGTTGGTGCATTAACTGCCATAAAGCAAAAACCGAAAATGACCCGGTTAAACGGACCAAGCTTATGGATTGCAGCACCTGTCATTATTAAAATAATCTATATCTATATGAAATAATTCTATTTGTATCTGAAAGAAAAATGACCAAAGGAAAGATAAATGACTGAAAAAATTTCCAGGCGAGATTTTCTAAAGGTTGCTGGCACGGGAGCAGCAATAACTTCAATACTTACCGGTTGTGGTCCGGCTGCCAGGTATACAACACGTGAACCATATACCAAAATGCCTGAATATACTTACAACGGGCAGAGCACTTTTTATGCCACCAGCTGCCGGGAATGTCCTGCCGGCTGCGGTCTTGTTGTACGAACAATGCAAGGTCGTGCAATAAAAGTCGAAGGGAACAAATTAAATCCGGTTAATCTTGGGAAAACCTGTGCCCGCGGACAGGCTGCTCTTCATGGTCTGTACAATCCGGATAGAATTCAAAATCCGGTAAAGCACAATCGGGGCGATCAGGCTTTTACTGATCTTGAATGGGATTCTGCGATCCAGATCACAGCTGAAATTCTTAAAGGAAACCCCGAAGAGACAGCATTTCTCCTGGGTCTGACATCAGATCACGTTTTCGATCTCGTAAGTGAATTATGTAAGTCGATCGGCGTAGCCGCCCCGCTCCAGTATGGTGCATTAGGGCTATTTGAATGCCGCGACACACTTGCAGAGGCATCCAGATCGATTTTTGGCAAACCTGATCTGTTGTATTATGACCTGGCCAACGCAGATGTTACTTTTTCATTCGGGTCAGGCTTTCTTGAAACATGGTTATCCCCTGTTGCTTATACGCGCGGATTTGCAAAAATGAGACAAGGCACCAACAGGCGAGGTTACCTGGTTGTTTTTGAGCCCAGAATGTCACAAACAGCCATGAAGGCGGATGAATGGATACCTGTCCGCCCGGGAAGTGAAGGTTTTGTTGCTGCTGCCCTGGGTAAATTAATCTCAGAGACCAGAAACGGCTCAGCATCTCCCGCATTTGAAAAAATTGATGTTGAGATTGCAGCTGATTTATCCGGTGTTTCGGTCGAAACACTCACGAGGCTGGCGAATATATTTAATGGTGCTATAACCCCGCTGGCGATTCCACCCGGGGCTGGCGCTGCACAATCAAATGGCAGCGAGGCTGTGGATGCGGTCTTAAAATTAAATGTTCTCGTAAATAATCTCGGAAAACCTGGCGGGGTATTCCTTACGCCAGAATCACCGCTTGGGGCTGAATATCATCCCGCAGCAAATATACATGATCTTACACAATTAGTAGATTCGATGAATTCAGGGAAGATTAAGAACCTGTTTATTCATGGGGTAAATCCAATTTTTGAAATTCCAACTTCCCTTGGCTTTGAGACAGCTATTAGTAAAGTAACGACCGTGATTTCGTTTGCTTCGTACCCTGATGAAACTGCTTTACTTTCAGATTATGTTTTCCCGGATCATACAGGGTTGGAATCATTTGGTTATCAAAGAATTCAAACCGGTTCTAACAAATCATCCATATCCGGCTTGCAGCCTGTTGTAGCCCCTTATTACAATACCCGGTCGACTGTTGATCTGCTCCTTGCAGCAGCTGCAGCAGCAGGCGGGAAAGCAGTTTTACCTTACAAAGATGAGGTCGAATTTATCCAGGCCAAAATTGAAAACCTGGTAGATGCCAGGGATGGATATTATTCAGCCAGCGATATGCCTTCTTTTTGGGCAAGCTTCCAGCAATACGGCGGCTGGTGGCAGAGATCGGAAGAGCGTCGTGTAGGGAAAGAGTGTTCAGAGCCGT
>CAZBRI010000055.1:0-11040 GCA_964494055.1 uncultured Anaerolinea sp. | reverse complement strand
GATAGCTTCAGGTGACTGGAGTTCAGACGTGTGCTCTTCCGATCTGGGATGGCTCAGTACCGGAGATAGAGCAAACAACTTTATCTACTATTCCAGCCGGTCTTTTGAAAGCTGAAGGTTCACCGCCGGTAATTTGGGGTATCGCCTTTGTCATAAATTCGGCCCAAATTGGAGCTGCTCCAGTTAAACCTGTTGTATTTTGCATCTCAGTGTAATCAGCATTTCCAACCCAAACCCCTGTCACAAGATCGGGACTGTATCCCATTGTCCAGTTGTCACGGAAGTCATTGGTTGTTCCTGTTTTCGCTGCAACATGATTGGTAAAGTTCAGATTGATGACCGGGTTTGTACCAAACATTGGCTGCCGTGCTTCATAATCTGAGAGAATAGAGGAGATCAAATATGCATGCTCAGGTTGCAGAACTTGCTCACCGGCTGGAGGAGTATATTCATAAACCAGGTTTCCAGCACTGTCGGTTATTTTCAAAATGGATACGGCGGGTATTCGCAGTCCGGCGTTTGCAATGACTGAATAAGCACCGGTCATTTCCAGCAGACTGACTTCACCTCCTCCCAGGGTTAAGGCAAGTCCGTAATCATCACGTTTTAAACTGGTGATTCCAAGTTTTTCAGCCATCCCGATCAGTCCTTCTTTTCCAGGTGTGGCGGGATCATCGTAAATACCAACGAACTGCAGCGTTTTGACAGCCGGTATATTGTATGAATTTGATAACGCAGTTCTGACTGTGACGGGTCCATGAAACCTGCCGTCATAATTTACTGGAGAATAAGGATCCCTTTGATCATTTGGATCTCCAGATGGGGGAAAATCGCTGGGAATATCCCAAATGAGCGTTGAAGGGGTCCATCCTTTTTCAAAGGCAGCCAAATAGGTAAATGGTTTTATGGATGAACCGGGCTGCCGGGTCTGACTGGTAGCCATATTTACCTGACCCTGAATACTGTCATTATAAAAATCAGCCGATCCAACCATGGAAAGGATTTCCCCGGTAGATGGCTTGATGGAGACGAGGGCACCATCTTTTGCGTTTTTATCTACCAGGGATGCAATTTGATCACTAACGATCTTTTGAGCCATGTCCTGAAGTCCAGCATCCAGGGTTGTTGTCACTGTAAATCCAGACCGATAAATTGTCTGAGCATCAAACTGATTTTCCAGCTGTGAACGAACAAATTGAACCCAATGTGGAAAACGGATTTGAACATTTGGCTGCGGAAAGCTGAAATTCTCAATTTCTTTGGCTGCATTTACTGCACTGGCAATATCCACACAGATCGGTGCCGGGTTATTACTCACATTAATGCATTTTCTGTTTGTGCTTAGCTCGTACATCAATGAAAGTACATTCCGATGCCTGGCTAAAGTGGCATCCCTGGCTGAGTAAACATCATAAACAGCGGGTGATTGGGGTAAACCAGCAAGAAATGAAGCCTGAGCCAGGTTCAGGTCGTCAGCGAACCGCCCATTTTTTGGTGTTCCTTCGGGGTGCAATTCTGTGGATTGTCCATCGATGCCTGGTCCAAAATAAGTTTCTGCTGCTCCTTCAATTCCGTAGGCCATGTTCCCGTAATAAATTTCATTCAAATACAATTCAAGGATCTCATCCTTACTGTATCTGCGTGTAATTTCGGCTGCCAGAATGATCTCTCGTATTTTCCGGCTGTATGAACGCTGAACTCTTTCCTCTGGCGTAAGTAAAAGAGCCCTGGCAAGCTGCTGGGTGATAGTGGATGCGCCGGAGCCATTTCCACCAGTGGTAAAGTTTTCCCAAAGAGCGCGGGTAATTGCAATTGGATCAAACCCGGGATGAGTATAAAAATCTTTATCTTCAGTTGCGATAGTTGCAGCAACGAGATAAGGCGAAATATCATTTAATTTGACAAAGGTTCTTCTACCTGCGTTTGGATCAAGAATCTCATAAAGTGGATTTCCCTGCCGATCCAGGATCCGGGTTGTTTCGAATTTTGCAGATCGCTGTTTAAGATCATCAACAGATGGCAAGGTTTTAGCGATGGAATAATATGCTAGAACTGCAGCTACGCCGCCGATGATTGCTATGGCTACGATCCCGAAAAGACTGATGACCATGCCTCGAATCAAACAGCCCCAATTCCAAAACCTGGATTTTTCTCTGCTATTCTGCCGCCTGGTTGCGTCAATTGCGGCTTTTGAAACAGTTGTTGCATTTGGATCGATCTGGTCCACCATCTCTGGCAGTGCTTCGTTCAGGTAAGGATTATTTACATAGTCAGGAAAAATTGGTTTTGGTGTTGACCGGTTGGGACTGATATTTTGAGGGGGAATGGTTTGGTCAAACGAAGATGATGATTTTTCCCGTTTATTTGTTTGATCTTTATCAGACGAGTTTTCAGACATAAATTATCCGCGATTCTTTACCAATACGGTCCACTGACCTTTCATTGCTGTTTCACCGTGTTGATTAATAACATGGACGCCTAAAACGACTGAACCGCCGCCGAGACGAGGTAATGATTTAACTTCTGTTATTTCCATTTCTATGTGAATTGTATCCCCAATAAAAATCGGCTTAACAAATTTCCATTCGCCAACTTCCCGGAATGCGATCACATTGGCACCGAGTATTCCAGTTTGAACAGCAAGCCCAGAGGCTATCGATAATCCCAGTAAACCATGGGCGATTCGTTGGCCAAAGGGGGTTGAACTGGCAAAAACAGCATCTGTGTGAATCTGGTTAAAATCACCCGAGAGACCTTCAAAGGTTGCAATGTCATGCTCGGTGACAGTTCGTCCGGATGATTTTACTTTTTGTCCAGATGCGAAATCTTCAAAGAATAAACCGGAATTTAAAGGTAAGTCAGACATTGATTCTCCAAATATTGATAGTAATTCCTGTGAAAACGATTACTTTATATTATAAACGTCACTTGGTGTGAAAAAGTTTCTCGTTCTGAAATACTCGGAAGGATATAATATTTATATGGCAGAAATTACACCAATCCGCTTTATAGACGAGCCGATCATGGTTGAATTTAATTCGCCGCTTCAGTATGAAAAAACCCCTGTTTGTCCTGATCGTTTCATTTGGGACGGCGAAACATATGATATTGTGGAATTGTTACAAGAGCGGCATGATTTTGAAAGACGAGGAAAGGCATCCCGAAACATGCGTCCTGCCCATGCAGAAGCAGCTGTTACCAAAGGATCACTTGGTGTGGGGAGATTTCATTTTCGTGTAAGAACAAAACAGGATAAGATTTTTGACCTGTATTATGATAGGGCACCAAAAGATGCGCAGCACCGAAAAGGTTCCTGGTTTTTATACAGGGAATTACGGGATGAAATAATATAAAATTGATGATCTATGTTTGTGAATAAAAAATGATATTAATTTTCTGCCTGCATTCACCACATCATGGAGTTGAAAATGCTTAAGTCTTATATATTATCTGAAATCAGGGGACAGGTTGGAATGATCAAATTCAACCGTCCGGATGCTTTAAATGCACTAAATCCACAATTATTAATCGAATTATTGGATGAACTTAGCAGTTTTGATACAGATTCCGCGATCGGTGCTATGTTATTAACTGGTTCTGAGAAGGTTTTTGCGGCTGGTGCAGATATAAAATTCATGGCAAATGCGGTTTCTTCCGAAATGCGCGAAAACGGATTTGTTGAGCTCTTTGAAGGTATCAGGAAAATAAAAAAGCCTGTAATTGCTGCCGTCAGCGGGTTTGCACTCGGTGGCGGCTGCGAATTAGCCCTGGCATGTGATATTGTTGTTGCATCTGAAACTGCCCGCTTTGGTCAGCCCGAAATCACATTGGGTGTGATCCCCGGCGGCGGAGGAACACAGCGATTAGCGAGAGCCCTGGGAAAAAATATTGCCATGGAAATGGTGTTGAATAATCGGACGCTGTCTGCCCGTGAAGCTTTGCAATACGGTTTGGTGAACAGGGTTGTACCGGTAGAGTTATATTTGCAGGAAGGTCTTTCTTTGGCTGAAGAAATCGCCTCAAGAGCTCCGCTTGCATTGATGGCTGCCAAGAAATCTGTGAACAATGCATTCGAGAGTTCACTTACGATTGGATTGCAGGCTGAGCGCGAATTATTTTATGAATTATTCGATAGTACCGATCAAAAAGAAGGTATGCAGGCTTTTATTAGTAAGCGAAAACCTGTTTGGATTGGCAAGTGATTGAACATGGGATGAATCAATATATCAATTATTTTCTGGAAAATAAATGTTGACTTATAACGATTTAATTGTCGGGTTGGAAAAACTTGGCCCTTTCAGGGATAGACCTGTGATTGCTCACGCTTCCCTTAGTGCATTTGGACAAATTCAAGGGGGTGCTGATTCAATTGTCACTGGTCTATCATATGCCGCCCCTGTTTTTATCATGCCGACTTTCACGTATAAAACGATGGTCACACCGCTTTCCGGACCAGCAAATAATGCCATTAATTACCAGCAGGGTCAGCAATGGAATAAACTCTCTGAGGTTTTTCATAATGATATGCCGGTTGATCCTTTGATCGGCAAGGTCTCAGAGAGAATGAGGAAATGGCCTGAAGCAGCCCGTTCAATGCACCCGATTTTATCGTTCTCCGGTTTTAATGCTAAAAAAATTCTTGAAGTTCAATCGATAGCCGAACCGTTTGCCCCCATACGTTCCCTGATTGAACAGGATGGCTGGGTTTTGTTGTTAGGTGTAAATCATACTGCCAATACAAGCATTCATTTTGCTGAAAAACTTGCTGGACGATCACAATTCTTACGCTGGGCATCCACTGAATCTGGTGTAGTATCCTGTCCAGGCTTTCCAGGATGTTCTTCAGGATTTGATTCGGTCAGCAAGGAAGTGAAAGCTTTTACCAAAACCGCTTCGATCGGAAATGCAATTGTTCAGGCCATCCCTTTACGTCCGCTGATGATTAAAATTATCGAATTGATAAAAAAAGACCGAACTGCATTACTTTGCGAACGAAGCGATTGCGAAAGATGCGCGGTCATCCGTGGAAATTGATTCGCCCCGTAATGGAAAAATTTATTGGATTGCGATTTCTTCAATTCTCCAGGTCTCGTCTATGAGAAGCCGTTTGAGACTGGAGAGCAGCCCATTATTAATATTGGTTGTGTAGTTAGGAAAATCAACCAGGTGACCCTGACCATTTTCAAACACTTGAAATTGAAACCTGTCCTTACCAGGGCGTGATATCAGGATACCGAAAACATTTTTAATCCTGCGGTGATCACGTTCATTATCACCGGTCGGCCGAAGGTAAATCGTAATTACCCGGGCGGGTAAATCATCAGTTTCACGTTCATATAGAAGCGGGTTAACAAGCAGAGGAGGAACAATCGGCGGCAGGCTGGCTGCAATTTGATCGTTTACCTGTTCGAAAGTTTTAGTGTTTGATGCAACAGCTGTTTCATGCTTTTGTGCCGGGTATTTTTCAGCCTTTGCCGCCGGCGGGGATGATCTTTCTACCATAGGTTCAATGTGTTCCATCGAAATCAGGTCATCCATGGGGGTTGGCTGCGAGAAAACATTTTTATGTGAAGGGGTTAATTCATCCCATTCTGGCGGGGATTCAGGCTCTGGCGGAGCGTTTTCATCACATTCATCATCCTGAGCATCCATATAAGGTTCGCCCAGGATAGTATTTTCGGATAATTTTCCAACAGAATTAGGAATGCGGTCAGTTTGAGATTGGTTTACCCCAGGATGAACATTGTTTGAATTATTTTTTACAAATTCATTTTTTACATCGGGGCTGGCAGGAGATTTCTGAGGAGGCTGGTATTCCCCATCAGAATATTGTTCACTGGGTGTTGATGAACGGTTTGACAGGTTTTTATTACTGAACTGAAGGTCAGGGCTGCCCGAATTTTTGTCATAAACGGCAAATTGAACATCCACCTGGGTTCGTATTTCATCTACAAGAATTTTTGGCGGATTGCTGGTTGTATCTACTTTTCCGTCAACAATTATGACTTTTCCATCATCACAAAGAGCTCTATATTTATCCCAGGTTTTTGGAAAGATCACGAGTTCCAGGTTGCCATGAAGATCTTCCAGTGTAACAAATCCCATCATTTTCTCTTTTTTTGTTTTGAACGCCCTGGATGAAACCACCATGCCGGCTACTCGAACTCTTTCTTCGTGGGATGTGTCCAGTAGGGTAAGCGCATTGTGACTGACAGCTTGTATTAATAATTCCGCATATGCAGATAAGGGATGATCTGAGAGATATACCCCTATCAATTCTTTCTCCCAGCCAAGCGCTTCTTTTTTGTCTACTTTGATCCCGGCAGGAATAATAACGCTCTCTTCCTGTACACCAGAACTTCCACCAAAAAGAGATAATTGACCGCTTTCGATTGAGCGGAAATGACTGGCACTGGCAGAAGTAATTCTTTCCTGGGCTGAAAGCAAGGCTGCCCGGTCGCCGTAACTATCGAAAGCACCTACTTTGATCAAGCATTCCAGAGCTCGCTTGCCCGCGGAACGCAAATCAACCCGGTGTGAGAAATCCGTCAGATCGCTGAAAGGCCGATTATTTCTCCCTTCAACAATCAATGCAGCCGGTCCTGAACCTACATTTTTCACAGCTCCCAGTCCAAACCGTATGGCTGGCTTTGTTTTTCGTTCTGCTTTATTCGGTACTTTAGGATCAGTTTCAACTGTTGTTATTTCTATATCCTCAATACTGAAATCAAAAGTCGAATGATTGACATCCGGCTGCAAAACATCGATTCCCATCGACCGGGAATCAGAGATATAAAGTGCAATTTTGGCTGCGTCATCTTTAAAAACGGACATCAGGGCGCACATGTATTCCGCCGGGTAATGCGTTTTTAAATAACCGGTTTGGACTGAGATCAAGCCGTAGTCAGCAGCATGTGATTTGTTGAAACCATACCTGGCAAATTTTTCCCAATCTTCAAAAATTGCTGTGGCAGTCTCCTTATCCATGATAGAAGCCGACGCTCCTTGGATAAATTTATCTTTGTGCAGGGCAATTTTGTCAGCTTGTTTTTTGGAGATTGCTTTTCGAAGATCATCAGATTCTGAACGCGAGTAGCCTGCAATTTCAACAGCAGCCCGCATGATCTGTTCCTGGTAGACAGGAATTCCGTAGGTATCATTGAATATTGGAACTAATGATGGGTGCCGGTAATCAATATTTTCTTCACCGTGCATTCGTTTGATATAGGAAGGTATAAAATCCATCGGTCCTGGACGGTACAATGCCACCATGGCAATAATGTTATCCAGATTTTTGGGTTTCATTTCCACAACCCAGCGGGTCATACCGCTGCCTTCCAGCTGAAAAATACCTGCCGTTTGACCGCGTCCCATTACCTGGAAAGTTTCAGGGTCATCAGTCGGAATATTCTCAAGGGTTAAGGTTACTTTGTGCCGGTCATAGATCAGATCACAGGCACGCGCCATGACGGTTAATGTGGATAACCCCAAAAAATCTACTTTAAGCATTCCCATGCTTTCAAGAATGCCCATTTCAAATTGGGTCACAGTTTTTACTGGTGATTCTTCTGCCCCTGAGGTGGGTCTGTGAATCGGCAGATATTCTGTAATGGGTTTATCGGCGATCACCAAACCTGCGGCATGAGTGCCGGCATTGCGGACAACGCCTTCCATGTGAATAGCGGTATCAACCAGTTTTTTTACTTTTGGATCAGCGTTATAAGCGGCTTTAAAATCCGGTACTTCTGCCAGGGCTTCAGAAAGTGATAAAGGTTTCCCAGGGATATTTGGAACCAGTTTAGTGATCCTGTCCACTTCGGGAATCGGGATATCCATTACACGGGCAACATCTCGTAATGCACCCCTGGCAGCCATGGTTCCAAAAGTGATTATTTGGGCGACCTTATCGTCACCATATTTTTTTGCGGTGTACTCAAGCATTTCAATCCGCCGGTCATCCCGAAAATCCAGATCAATATCAGGCATTGAGACACGGCCAGGATTCAAAAAGCGTTCAAATAGAAGCTGGTGTTGAATTGGATCTACCAGGGTGATGAATAAGGAATAAGCGACCAGGGAACCAGCCCCGGATCCGCGCGTGTTGTACCAGATACCAGATTCTTTTGCATATCGGCACAGATCCCAAACGATTAAAAAATAGGCATTAAAACCCATCTTGTTTATGACGCCGAGTTCAAAATTCAGACGATCAACAATTACCGGGTCACTTTTTCTACTCCCGTACCGCTTCTCCAGGCCTATTTCACATAAATATGTGAGATACGTTTCATCGGTGTAGCCATCTGGTACCGGAAACTCTGGCAGGTGATAACCCTTGAAACTTAAGTCAACATGACATCTTTCAGCGATTTCTATCGTATTCGATAAGGCTTCAGGGATCTCAGAGAACAATTGTCCCATCTCTTGAGGTGACCGCAAGTAAAAAGTTTGAGACTCATACCGCATACGGTCGGGATCAGAAAGCAATTTTCCGGTTTGAATCGCCAGCAGGATATCCTGGTACTGTGCATCATTAGGTTCGATATAATGAACGTCATTGGTCGCAACGAATTTAGCTGAATACTTGGCGCCCATCTCAACCAGTTTTTTATTTAAACCAACCAGTTCAGCGATGTTGTGCTGCTGCAGTTCTACGTAAAAACGATCCGGTCCAAAAACATCATAGTACCAGTTCATTTTTCTAACCGCTTCTTCGGGGTTCTCATCAATCAGCTGACGAGGTATTTCTGCAGACATACATCCTGATGTCGCGATCAAGCCTTCTGAGTGTTCAGCCAGAAATTCATGATCGATACGCGGAAAATAATAAAAGCCGTCCATTTGGGCAGCAGAGGTTATTTTTAATAAATTTTTATATCCTGTTTCGTTTTCTGCAAGTAATAATAAATGACTGGATTTTTTATCCAGTTTCGAATCCCTGTCCTGCATTCGGCGGGCAGCCATATAGGTTTCAACCCCTATAATCGGTTTTATACCTGCTTCGCTGGCTGCTTTATAAAACTCAATGACACCGAACATGGTTCCGTGGTCAGTGATCGCAAGTGCAGGCATTTCCATTTCTTTGGCGCGTTTAACCAGCTTCTTGATATTAGAAAAACCATCAAGAAGAGAGTAAACCGTATGTGTGTGAAGGTGTACAAAAGAGTCGGCCATAATTATTCCCTGAGGATGAAAACATTATAGCATCTCTAAAAAAAGTTTACATCTACGGTATGCTTAAAATTTTTGAAATAGTAGATCAGGGCTGTAAAATAACATGTTTAGAGCCAGGCCTCCAAACGGGGTCGAAATCATTTCCTGGATCAGTCGTCAGTCTTTTTCTGTCTTTACCTAATATTGTTGCCAGGAAAATATCCTGGTTATGTGTGCTGTCCGGCCAGCTTTCAAACACCAGCCATTGACCATCGGGCGAAAAGGCAACATTTACCACTGGTAACGGCTCGATGTTGACCGGCGCGGCTTGCATGGTTTCCCGTTTTTCATAGAGAATACTCATCAATTGAAATGGGGCTGTTCCGGAAAAATTTGTCTGATTAAAGACGATGTATTGCCCATCCGGACTCCATGCAGGCATCGAATCAAGAAAAAGGTTCCCGCTTTGAACAAGCTGCTTATTAGGTTTGGTTAAATTGGCATCACCGTCAGTTGTTACCCAAATTTGAGTAAGGCCCTGCCTCTTTAATGTGTAGGCGATCTGTGAACCAAACGGGTTCCAATTTGGCTGCCTGGCAAATGTACCGCCAGAATTGTCACGCGCATTGGTTAAACGGGTTATGTGATTATCACTGAGATTGATCATATAGATATCCATTTGACCTTCACGTAACGATGTAAAGGCAATATGGTTATTGTCCGGAGACCATGCAGGTTCAAAATCCCCGCCCAGGCTGAGTGGTAAGGTTGTTTTTATATTTGAATTTAGGTCGAGTACGAATAAACTTGAACCTTTGTATATATCTTGTTTTGACCGGCAGGGACTGATGAAAACTAATTTTGTCCCATCAGGAGAAAAGTCAGGCTGGCAGGCGCCATCCTGTTCATTAGTGAGCTGCTTTAAATCGAGACTAAGAACATTCATTAAATATATTTGAGGAATTCCTGTCCGGTCTGAAACGAAACCAATTTCACCTGGCCCGCCTCCCTGTGGGGTGACTGATGGTGTGGGGGATGTGATTGAAGGGTTTAGGGTGGGAAGTGATTGCGTTGGATCAACAGCAGGATTTTTTTGTTTTCCGGATGGCTGCTGTGTTGCGTTTTTTTCTGTCGTAGTTTTTACGAGAGGTGTATTGGTGTGATAAATAGCCAGGCTGGATGAACGAACCTGTTTATTCAATATGAGTAAACCGGATAACAATACCAGGATAAAAGCGAATAAATAATATTGGTTTGGAATCCTGGAAAATTGGTACCGGAACCATAATGAACTCAGCTTAATATTTTTCTTTATTTTTGAATTATTAGTATTTTTTTCAATCGGCAGTGCAGGATCGGAAGCAACCGGCTCTGATATCTTTGGGGGCGGCTGTATGTTGATGTTGTTGCTTCGTTCGATGAAGTGAATAGTTTTGGAACTTGATAATAGTAATTCCTGTCGGAACTCTTCTGCGCTCTGGTAACGATTATCCGGGTAGGGCTCCATCGCTTTTTCAATAATAAAAGCCAGTCTTTGGGGAACACCCGGATTATTTTTTCGGATGGGGGTAAGTTTAATATTATCCATTACCCTCGCTAAGCCGTCTTCAGGTATTACACCGGTTAATGAAGCATATAAAGTTGCGCCAAGCGAATATATGTCAGATCTTGGGTCGGTTCGGGCGGTTCCATATTGTTCCGGGGGTGAATAACCGGGTGTCATAGCCCTGGCACCGGTTGTGGTGGTTTGTGAACCATGAACCAGTTTAGCCAATCCGAAATCAACGAGATAAATCTCACCCTCAGGTGTGATCTTTATGTTGCCGGGTTTTATATCTCTATGAAGGACTGAAGGAGATCGAGAATGTAAGTATGTCAGCGCTTCAC
>CAZBRI010000054.1:0-11072 GCA_964494055.1 uncultured Anaerolinea sp. | reverse complement strand
TATTTTTTTTCGAAATTGTTTACCGGTGAGAGATATTTCCCGGGATAGATTTTAGCGCGAATTCCGGGTGACGGTTAACAGGAACTTGGTATTTTCGCTCATCACCCCTTCCTGTCCCATCGGGCTGAAAGAAGCCACGATCGAACTCCAGGCTGCCTTCATGCTGCCGCCATCCACCACGCCTTTGGTTAGCTTCCAGCCGTTCATAATAAAGTTACCCATGCTCAGCCTTGCCGTCGTAAATAACCCGGTCCAAAAATCCCCTCCTCCTGAAAGCGCTACCATGCTGGGGCAGTCATTTCCCTTTGCGCTGACCCCGCGTGCCTTATTCCAGCCAATGACATTCATTCTGTGCATGCCAAAATCTGTCAGAGCCCCGTTAGTTTGATCGAAGGAAGGGGATAGTTTTTCGATGGACAAAAACAGCTTGTCATATTGTTGAATGGGAAACGAACAAATTCCGTCATGCTTCACCTTCAGGCTCATATCGCCCCCGCCCGCCAGGAAAATCTCGCCGCGGTTGTAGATCAGGAAAAGCTTCATTTTAGGAGCACTGGCGGCAGCTGTGATCTTTTGACCTGAACTGGATAATGTTAAAGTGGACTGCATGCTCAATTCAAATGTGCAGGTTTTTTGGCCAAAAGCCAGGTCGTCCAGCAGCTTCTGCCCGTATTTTTGTTTGTACCGGTCAGATAAAATTTTCGAAAAACGGCTTTTCGGATTGGTCAGCCGCTCTACCAGTTCCTGGGCTTTGAAATCATCATACGTCAGGCATTCCTTTTTGTTTTTGAGGAGAAGCGCTTGGGCTTTCTCAACCAGGATATCCATGATTTTGAGATAAATCGTATTGTTGAAACCAGTTTTGTCCCCGCCGGCATTGACCAGGGTGCTGAAATCATCCATCGTCTCACCAAATTTACTCCAATCATTGGCCTTCGATGATTTTTGAAGTATGGATTCAGCGAGAAGGCCCATATCGACCACGGATTTAGGCATGAGCGGGGTTAAATCATTCAGCTGACTGACCGCTGCAGCCTGTTCGGTCTGCATCTGCGGGTTGGAGGGCTGATGTCCATTGAGTGCACTCACATCACTGTTTGTCCCTTTTCCTGTGCCATAACCGCCCCCATACAAAATTGCGGCGAGGTTTGGCGGTGTGTTGGCATCCCTTAACCTGGCGAGATGCCCTCCAAGGCTGCTTTGCTGTGCAGACCCGTCAAAGGGATACAGGTGAAAATCAGCCCCTTCATCCTGGAACGAAAAAGCCATTAATAGCGGCGCGCTGACTGCCGGTTTGCTCTCAGGGGTGGTCATTTTCAGGGATGCTGGAATATCAAACACGAGTGCGGCGGGTTCAATAAATACCGCCCCCAGCATTCCGCCGCTCAACGGCAGACCAGTAATAGCTGATATCGATTTGAGCGTGATCGGCACATCAAACTGAAGCGCATCCTTTGGGATAGTCAGCGTATAAACTGCCCCGCTGCTGCCTGTGACCGAGATCTCACCTCCGGCTGGTCCGATCACAGCCTGGGTCTGCAGGTTTTGCGCCATAAACTGGGATGGATCAAAATTGTTCGGGTCGATCTTGCTCGGATCGAAGTTGTTCGGATCGATCGTCAATGCAGCCGGCGATTGATCATATTCGATTTTCACCTGCAAAGGGTTGCTTTTAGCCGGCGGGGTGACTATGCTGACCTGCTGACCATCTGCTGGTTTCCCGCCAGTCACCGGGCGCAGCCTGTAAGTGATCTCCATATCCGGGGGGACGATGCTGTGCTCGAAGGATACCTTGCCGGCTGGAATGCTTACCAGTTCCAGGTATTCATCCCCAATTTTGACTTCCAGCTGGTAAGTTTCCGCCCCGCTGACGGTTTTCCACTTCAACAGCACCCCGCCCGCCGCCGTCAATTCGGCAGTGAGATCCCCGGATACGCTTGAACCGGTCCCTGAAGTGCCGCTGGATGAACCTGCCGGGTTGAGAGCTCCAGGTGCCAGGCTGGTCAGGAAATTACAGGACAGGGAAACCACTGCCAGCAGTGTGAAAACAAAAAACATAACTTTTTTCATTTATTTCTCCAATAAAGGTGAACATGCTCATATTTAACAATAAACAATCACTTCACAAAGCGGGTCAGTTTTATTAAAGCAATATGGATTTGTGAAATAGATATGGAATAACAAATTTCAGTATAGCATCTTCGGTCATCAATAGATACCCATCATTCGTGATTGTTAATCATACAATCCATAAACACGAAGTTAACCTGATTTTCCCCGAAATCATATATTCCAGCCATTTTGCAAGTTTTTTTCTTAAGCCCCGTAATACTCCAGCACTTCTTTCGCCCTTTCCGTGATGAAGACATTTGCTGCATTTTTGGGTCCGGTTGAAACAAGCGTATTTGGAAGCTTTTCAAGCTCCCATGCCCCATCCCCGTTCATCCTGGACCGCAGAAGATCAAGTGCCCGGTTCATTTTGCTGTCATGGATCTGTTCTCTCGCCAGCAGCCACAAAAGCTCCAGGAAATCGCTCTTGTAGAAATTAGGGAAGGTGAGTTTATTCATATCCGGATGGAGAAATTTATCGGGATGACGGGAGCCGAAGCACACTTCATGCTGCAAAATGTAATCGATACAATTCCCGATCAGATTCTGTACTTCCAGGCTGCGTTTGTCTGAAGGAATAAAGGTTAATCCCTTGAAAATTTTTGCCGCCCCCCAGTAACAGGTATGACTACCATAGCAGGATTGATTCCCGTAATATGGATAATCTTTTGGTGTTTTGAAATCCCCGTCGTCAAACCGCTGATAAATCGTGAAAAAGCGTACCGCCTGATCGATCTCATCTGACTCAGGAACCTGGAAATACTGGTGCAGGTAGATCATATTGCCGTTCAGGCAGGGTATGGGGAAATGTGACATTCCCGGCAGCCTGAAGACCCCGTATTCCGGTTCAAAAAATTGGTCCCTGAGAAGCTTCAAAGCTGGTGGAATTTGCGGAAGATCCTTCGGAGCCTGTATTTCCGCCAGCATCACGAGTGTCCACAGGCTGGACCTGAACTTCGGCGAGTAATACAGTTCGTCCTCACGCACCCGGTTCAATTTCTCATCACATCCCCAGCGGAATGAGCTGTCCTGCGCAGCCAGGATCTTCTCAACGATTTGGTTTCGGTATTCGGTATTATCTATTTTCATTATTTTTAATATTTTCAACGCAGAATAAAAATATGAACAATTGCTCATTGCTGTTGGAATTGCCAACTGAGGGGTTGTTCCTGCAGATTAATTTATTATTTAGCAATGATTGAACCCTTCAAGTGATCCGCTGCGTTTGGCAATGAAGCTAACCAGAAAATCAAACTGGTCTCGGAGTTTGAGCCAGTACTTTTACTTCCCTGTTAATTTTTACACTTAATTCACTTTCAGCAGACTCAAGGTCATAACGAACCTGAAGCCGGAGCCATACCGAGGCACTTGTGCCGAAGTAACGAGCCAGACGCATGGCGGTGTCAACGGTTACCGCACGCCTGCCCTTTACAATCTGACTGATACGAATGGGAGTAACACCGATGTCATGCGCCAGGCGGTACTGACTCAATCCCAACGGTTTCATAAAATCTTCGAGCAGGATTTCGCCCGGGTGAATAGGTGCTAAAGTTTTATCCATCATCATTTTTCTCATTTGTGATAATCAACAATCTCAACGTTATTGGCTTTATTACTGGACCAAATGAAACAAATTTTCCATTGATCATTGTTTCGAATGCTGTATTGCCCTTCCCGCTCACCTTTTAATTTTTCCAGCCGATTTCCAGGCGGTGCAAGCAAATCGTGTAAATCTTCCGCATCATCCAGATATATCAACTTTCTTCTGGCAGTTCGCTGCATTTCAACAGGGAATTTTTTTGACAACTGACCTTTATATATTTTTCCTGTTTCGTCTGACGCGAAGGATTCAATCATGCCTCGATGATATCACGAGGCGATACTGTTTTCAAGTGGTAACCTTTTTGTCCTGTAACGGTGATAAACGATTCAGAAAACTGATAATAATCGTTGAACTCCAATAATTTATTATTTACTCGATACTGGGAATAATTATTGAATATCGATCAACTTTCATTGTGTTATATTGGCTTTTCTGGTTTTTCTCCGCGTTTATCACAAAAATCCAGATAATCATCCACCGATTCCCGGAAAGCCTTCTGAATTTCATCCACGCTCGATCCTTCGAATGTGATCAGATCACGAACATTAATGACTTCTCCATATAAAAGGCCTGCTTCTTCGGCTATCTCAAATTTACCAGGATATCTTTTCCATTCCATCGTGGTTTTACTCCATCCGGCCTGGAACAAGCTTCCGAACAGTTTTCAAACTCCTTAACCAATTCAATTTTACGGAAAAAGACAATAAAAATCACCCCGGCTGCGCGGAAATTGCAAATTTACAACACCCCCAAACCCCCCCACCGGCCGGTTTCGACCACGATCATCACAAACAGGGTGACCAGGGGGAGCGGGAGCCCGTAACGCAGGACGTGCCGGCTGCTGTACCCGCCGGTCTCCCCCTGCCCGATTAATATACTGACATGCTGGAAGGGCAGAATATAGTGCGTTGAAGCGGCGGTGTAGACCAGCAGCGCCGGCACCAGCGGGCTCCATCCGGCAGAGGCGGCATAATGAACCATGGGGGGGGCAATGATGGACATGGTGGAAAGCGCGCTGCCGAGCAGCATATGAACCAGGATGGTCACACCGCCGATCAGGGCCGCAAAGCCATAAGGGTTTGCCGGGGGATTGACGGGCAGCAGGGTATCTGCCAGCCAGGCAGACATGCCGCTGCTTTTGCTCACCGTACCGATCGCCAGCGCACCCATCACGAAAAAGATCACCGGCCAGTTGACAGCGGTCGAAATATCCCTGGCCTCCAGCACCTCCCCGATCCAGGGCAGCGACAGACCGACCACAACTCCCAGCGCCACCCAGGCCGGATCGATATGATGCAGGAAGTCGGTCGACCAGAGTATCAGCGCTGCCAGAACCCAGCCCAGCGTCAGCCATTCCTGCCGCTTGATGGGACCGAGTTTTGCCTGTGCGTCAACCAGGGTTTTGTGATCAATATTGACCGGACCCGTTTGCGGGAACACGATCAGGTGCAGGGTCATCATCAGCAGGCTGGTCACCAGCCCGGGGACAGCCATGTACTTTGCCCAATCCAGCCAGTTAACAGTCTGCCCGCTGAAGCCGACCGCCGCCAGGTTGAGCGTCGAATCACCGGTCAGCAGGATGGTGGATGTTGCCGTGGATGCGATAAAGACAGATAGACCCATCGAAACCGAATCCCGGTTATTTACACCGGCTTTCTGACAGATCACCCGTACCAGTGACATCAACAGCAGGCTGCGGGGAAAAGGATGCGGGATCAGGAAACTGAGCAGAAAACCGAGAACATAGGTCAGGATGATGATGCTGCGGTAAGAGCCGGCAAAACGGATGATGAAAAAATACGACACCCGTTCAGCCAGGCCGGAGCGGGTGACAGCGGCAGCGATCAGGAAAGCCGAGATGATCATCCACATCAACGGCATGGTCCAGATCTTGAAGACAGCCTCGGGGGCTGCCAGCCCGAACAGGATATATGCCAGGAGCATCATCAGGGTGGTGTAAGCCGGCGGCATGACCTCGAAAACCCACCAGCAGACTGTCACCAGCGTCACCGCCAGGGTCTTGCGCGCCTGCAGGCTGATCCCGCCCGGCAGCGGCAGAATCAGGGTCAGGACGGCAATCAGGGTCGAAACCAGAACCCCGATGGTTCGTTTGTCCAGCTTGATGGATGCGAGCAGGTTTTTCGTCATGATATTCCTGGAATCTGAAATTGATTGATTGTGCGCACATTAAACCTGAAAAGGAAATTGGGGGGCCAATTCGCTGGTGCAGCAGTAAAAATTAGGTCTCAAATGAGAGCAGTCTCTGGTAATCTGCCGGTGTATCCACATCAAACAGCAGGCGTTCATCATCCCAGGGCATGGAAGCAGGGGGAAACTGCCCAAACAGGCTGCGCGCACCGGCATCACCTGCCAGCTGATTCATAGATTCAAAAACTCCACGGTCAAATAAAACCGGGTTGGTTCTTTTTTCATTAACGAAGGGTGCCAGGATCAGGGGGTGCATTAGGCTGTAAGTGCTGACGAGCGCCTGCAAAAGACCGGCAGTGACAAACGGCTGATCCCCGAGCAGGAAGATCACCGCCCGGGTTTCTGCGGGCAGGGACTTGATGCCTGTTCTGACAGAGGTACTCTGTCCGTCCAGATAATCCGGGTTATGGGCAAACTGAACATCCAGCCCAGTAAGCGCTGAGCGTATATCCTCCTGCCCGGCGCCGGTCACTACACACACCGGTGACAGCCCGGCTTCCAGCGCCGTCCGGGCAGCGTGCCGGATGAGGGCTTCCCCCTTCCAGGGCAGCAGCAGCTTGGGTTGACCCATACGCGATGCCGAGCCGGCTGCCAGGATGACAGCGGCGATGTTTACTGGGTTTTTAGCAATGTGATTCATATCAGAAAGTTCCCATTTGGAGGGTTGGAGTTTATATTTTTTTGTGAAATAATTATAGTAGAAGATGCATGAAAGAAATATGTTATCAATGTAATATTTATTGAAGGAGACCAACAAAAGAAAGGATATTGTGAAAAGCAGTTTACCACTCGATTGTCCAATTTCCCGATATTTGTTCTTAGGGTTTGCGGTATTTTTTAGCTGATCCAAACGGTCCTGGTTGATATTCAAAATTGAAAACCACGGAAGGAAAAAAATGAGCACATTAAATAATGACATGCAAGAGTATCAACGGCAGCTTAAACTTGGCGGAATTAAAGCAGCCTACGTTGGATTGATAAAGCTGATGAGCAATTTAAGAATCCGATTCCAGAATAATCATCCAGAGTTATTTGTGTCTAACAGTATATATCCCGGCATGATGGACATGACTTTTTTCACATTGAGCCCTGCCTCCCTTCATAAAAAGAAATTAAAAATTGTGATCGTTTTTCTGCATGAGACCTTCCAGTTTGAAGCCTGGCTTTCAGGAGCGAACAAACAAGTTCAGGCCAGATATTGGAATTTTCTCAAAAATAATCCGCCATCTGCATACCCTGTGGTTTCAAACATCAATGGCACTGACGCCATCATCACCCGTATCCTGGTCGCCGGTCCGGATTTTTCAAACCTGGATGCATTGACTACGAAAATTGAACAATCCACCCTGGTCTTTGTAAGTGATATGGAAATCCTGGCTGCAGCGCTGGAGATGTAAAAAAATGCTCTTTCTGAAGAATTACAGCCCTTTTTTCCCATTAACGGATTACCCCGCCGCCAAAAAACAGCAGCTTTCGAAACAATAAAGTTTCGTGTAATTCGGCTCTTTTCGCGTAATTCGTGATCATCTTTTGTTTTCTTACCACAGCACCATGCAGGGCAGCTGATAAATCTTAAAAACTATGGCAGGTAAACTGACCTGCTTTCATCATCCTGTCATCTTCCAGGATTATGATTGATTTACATTCTCCTCCAACGAACAAACCGCTGATGAGCCCGGGCCGGCTCAAAAGCGGTTTGGCATTTTAATATCCCGGCTAACCTTTTACGGATTGGTTAATGAAGACCAAAATCCATCCTGCTTTATCACGGAAAATCAATCAGCTCAGATATGCGAAACTTCCTGCCAAAAAACCTGCCTGCTTTTTTCGATCAGTTTAAAAATATACCCATCATCATTGGAGCTTGTGCGCCCCGATAATAGTTTTACCCAGCGTTCCGGCAGCTGATGGCTGCCATGCAGAGCACCGACAGCCGCCCCGACGATCGAAGCGATGGTGTCGTTGTCCCGCGTATCGTTAACCGCCCGGATGATGGCTTCTTCAGGGTCGCCGGCGTACCGGGCAAGAATGTAGAGCACGCAGGTCATGGTCTCCAGCAGGTAAGCCCCGGAATACCAGCGGTTACAGGCTTCCAGCACCGGCAGGTCATCCGCCAGTGCCTGCCGTACCTGTTCGTCGGCAAACTTCCACAGGGGTCCGGTGTACGATATATTTTCACTCCTCGGTTTATGCAGCGTCCTCCCCTCGAGCTGACTGGCTGCTGCCGAAAAAGTATCGATCCACCACAGGGGTTCAGGCGTCTCTTTAAGCCGCAGACATTCCCACAAAACATGTGTAAAAGCCACGCAGCAGGTATTTGAAGCCCGGTCGTTATGTGTCAGCATGCCTGCGATGGCTGCATCTGACCACAATGCAGGAGATGGCTGCTTCAGGTGCGGCAGGAGGATGGGTGCGATCCTCATCAATGCCCCATTCCCAGCCGAAGCCTGCCCTGCCTCATACCAGTGTTTGTGTCTATCCTTGTAAGCGCGCAGAAATTCCCGTACCGTACTCCCCATCCCGTAAATGATCTGCCGGCTGAACCTGTCTGCCAGGTTCACCGGCACCAACCCGCCGTCATCCAGCAGCTGTTCCAGCGTCCAGAAGGACATCTGTGTATCATCTGATGGCAGCCCGATGGCACTGCTGTTCGCGTGATTGTTGGGCAGGTAATCACGTATCTCACCGTACAGGTCATACCGGGTGACAGGGTTCATCGACTCGGAGGTATTCCCGAGCGAATCCCCAACCGCCAGCCCCAGCAGCATCCCTTCAATACGGTCAAAATCAAAATCCACGGGCATAGGGGATGGCGAAGAAGCCAGGAACGCAGCATTTTCCAACGCGATAAGTTTTTCAGCAAATAATTTTCGCAGAAGCATGGTGTTGTCGATCATTAGGACCTCTCCCTCTTATTAATGGTGAAAGTGAATAAATTTCCAAAAAATCAATAATTCGAACCGAATAGTTTTCATTATCAATCCCATCACAATATTATTGTAGCAGATTAAGGACTGTCGTTATTTGGAAATGATATTCACCTCCTTGTAAGGCTGCCGAGAAAGGGACTCAGAATTCCTGGTAGATTTAACTATTCAAAAATAAATTATTCTGATAAACTATTATTAATTAGTTGGGAAGTACGTTTTTTATTAATAATGCTATTGCGGAATTTTTTTTATTATAGAGCCAATTTTGTTTTATAAATTTGTGTGTGTAAATTATTTACTCGGACATTGAAAAAAAATATTTCGAAAATATTCTGTTCAGTTTTGAATAAATAAGAGGATTTAACTAAGAAATAAATTATTTTCGATAAATGTAATTTTTTTTACAATAATTTGAGTTTTTTCAAACAACAGCTTGACATATTTTAGTTTTTGCATCCATCATTATTAGATCGGGTATAACCACTTTCAAGGAGGAAAGTATATGGCTGGTGCACCTGCGAAACAATCCGGCGGCTGCGGGATGGTTCTTCTTATTCTATTAGTCGTTTTCTTTTGCTTTTCCACTCTAGGGAAATGTGCGCCAGGTTCATCTTCCAGCAGCACGAGTTCCAACTATGCAGCTCCTGCTGCACCGGCAGAACCATTTTCAAATTCCGGCAGCTCCAGCAATTCATCCCAATCATCAAATTCAAGCAGCTCATCATCAGACACATCCTGGTTTTCCGGCGGGACCCTTCACCGTTCGACCGTAAGAGAATGGAGAGATGCCAGCTACCGTAACCGGTTGGCAACAGCGGCTGATTTTATCGCAGCTACCCAAAATGTCGACTATGGAAATTTACAGAAATTTAAGTCAATGGCGGTAGATTTGGAAACATGTATATCTACAGCAGTTTCAGGCGGGGATGTCGACGGTTCACTTGTTACATCAATTTCAGCGATGTGTACTGCGTCGTTATTTCCGTAAATTTAATTATTCAATCTTTTATTTATTACTCCAGTTATAAACCTGTTTTTTAATTGGGACCTTCTTCAGAAAAATAAATAATATCAGTTTCACAGAAAGAATTATGAAGCGAATAATAAAAAACTTCATCGCAATAATAATTTTCGCTACATTACTTGTTGGCCTAACTGGCTGCTTTTCATCCAAAAAAATCAGCTCAAGCGGAAACGATGTATATTGTTTAGGGTCCAAATTTATGGAAGAAGAATTCATGAAATCACTTGATACCAATGATCTTTATATGTTCGGGCTTGTTATTGGTGATCCATTAACCATAAAGCTCACCGATGGTACAAGGGTGAAAGTATTACAGGATGGCGAGCCGACAGAAATTTCAGTTCTGGATGGAATTCATTCTGGCAGGACCTGTTGGATAACTAGAATATTTATTCGCTAGTAGAATCCATTAATTACTATTTACGCTGTGAAGTTCGTTCATTAATACTCATTTGGAGGAAATATGGATAATTCAACAATGTTTGTTTCCTGTATTTTAGCTGTTGGTATAGGACTCATCCCTGCCGCAATTGCAAAGAATAAGGGGCATGATTTCGCCACCTGGTGGTTATTTGGTGCTGCAATCTTCATTATTGCATTACCCTTGGCACTGATGTTGAAAGAAAATACCGCAAAAGTAGAACAATCTCAATTAGCGTCCGGGGAATCGAAGAAATGCCCGTATTGCGCTGAATTGATCAAACGGGAAGCAAAGGTTTGCAAGCATTGCGGCAGGGATATTCTTTAAGATATTTACCAAACGAAACGAGTTGGAATAATTTCAGCTTAACAAATAGCAGAAATATTTTTATGATTTTCCATTTAATTCAGGGGATTGTTTCGCCGCCAGGTGCGAGTGCAGCAGCTTTCACAGAAGCCGAACACACATCATCTTTACACGTGTAATTCGGCTCTTTTCGCGTAATTCGCGTTTACCCGCTGGCACCTTCGTTACACAGGATTTATTTACTTAGCAATCTTTAATCACTGTTCATCACTCTGTCATCTTGCAGGATTATCATAAAAATACATTCTCCTCCAGAGAGCAAACCGCTGATGAGCCCGGGCCGGCTTAATGGCGGTTTTGCATTTAATTCACGCATGCGCATTCGCAGCCAGGCTTCCATTTCCATCTTGCCCAAAATAAATCTTTTTGATATACTCACTCCATGAGTATTACTCAATCAATGAGTATATA
>CAZBRI010000053.1:0-11138 GCA_964494055.1 uncultured Anaerolinea sp. | reverse complement strand
GGTGATCTCCCGACCGAAGCCGAATGGGAAAAAGCAGCCCGGGGTTCTGATGGATCGCTATACCCTTGGGGAAATAATATCCCTGGCTCCACATCTGCCAATTATGACAATAATATCGGCATGCTCATTTCTGCTTATACATACCCGGATTCAGCAAGTGCTTATGGTGCGCTTAATATGGCTGGTAATGCCCGGGAATGGGTAAAAGATTGGTTCAATGACTCTTATTATTCTCGAACCCCAAATAATAACCCACAGGGTGCACCAATCGGGCATTATAAATCGCTGAGAGGCGGGTCGTACCTGGATGACGCTGCTGAAATCAGTTCTTACAACCGTTTCTATCACCAGCCCGGTTCAGCCGGAATCAACCGGGGATTCCGGTGTGTAACCAGGGTTCCCTGATCAACCCCCACATTAAAACTCAAGAATTAATACTAAGTTCACCTGGTTCCTGCAGGATCATCCAGCCCCTGGAGAGAAATTTTCTGCGGAGATCTATTTTATATCCGCGCCTGGCGAGCGAGTCTGCTGCAGCCGTAAACCATTGCCTGTATCCCCATACCTGATGCGGGCTTGTCTCAGCAGCCGCCAACTTCCAATGATTAAAAAAGTCATAGACCGGGTCGCCGGGAATAACATGGTGAATATAATTTTTGGGCAGAATGGTCTGAAATTCCGTTGGATCAAAACCTGTTTTGAAACTGGTATAAAAAACAAGTGCCTTCTTTTTCCAGGCTTCCCCATTTTTAGCCAAAAGATTTGCTGCCCAAATTCTCCCGGTTGGGTTCGATGTACCTTCGATCAACAACCCGCCATCCATCACATAATGGGCCATCTGCTCCCAGGCAGGCATTACTTCCGCCTCATCGTATTGACGAAGTACATTAAAAGCCCGGATCAAACGCACCTTTTCACCCTGTAATAGCGGCAGGTTAAAGCCTCCCAGGCGAAAAAAGGTGTTTTCGTCTGTGAAAGGTAAAGCAGCCGACACGCGCTCAGGCTCAATTTCGACCCCCAGCACTTTCAATTCAGGATTGAGCTTTCGGAACCTTTCAGCGCTTTCAAGGGTTGTCACTGCTTCCGCCCCGTAACCCAGATCAACGAAAAGGGACGGATCCCGGCTGGCGATCAATGAGGGTGAATACAGCATCAAGAAGTTATCCACCTGGCGCAGGCGGTTCCTGGCAGTTTTCCCGCGGGTAACAACACCCAATGGTTTTTTGGGAATGGCTAAGGGATGTGGTTTTTGCATAACAGTCGATATGATACCATCATGTAAAAAAAAAGACTGGCAGTGGAAATAATCTCCAACCTGCCAGTCTGATTGATTAAATAAGCTTTTTAACTTCGCCGCCGTCCGCCGCTGAGCAATGTAACGTAATATAAAACCTGCATTACTGCAGTAACGAGTGCCGCGACATAGGTAAGCGCGGCAGCATTGAGCACCGCATTAACGCCTCCCTGTTCTTCTTCGCCCACGATAATACCCGAGTCCACCAGCATTCGTTTGGCACGGGCCGACGCATCAAATTCAACGGGTAAGGTTGCCAGGGCAAAAACTGCGCCGCCTGCGAAAAATATCACACCCAGCCAGGCAACCTGGATAAAATTAATAAACAAACCGATCATGATCAATATCCAGCCGAGGTTGGAGCCGATATTGACCATTGGAACCAATGCAGCCCTGAAACGCAGTGGAAAATAATCTTCTGAATCCTGCATGGCATGGCCAAGTTCATGGGCTGCGATTGCAAGAGCTGCAACCGAAGGGGTATCACCAACCCCCTGTGATAGATTCAGCACTTTTGTACGCGGATCATAATTATCGGTCAGCTGTCCACCGATGGGGCGAATTGTCACCCCATACAAACCGGAAGAAGAAATCAACCGCTGTGCTGCCTGTGACCCGGTCAGACCTGACCTGGCCCGCACCTTGCTCCACTTGTTATAAGCTGATTTGACGTACCAGCTTGTGATTGCCATCAAAATAAAAGCCGGCACCATAAAAATAATGTAACCTGTATTGAAGAACATAATATTCTCCTTCTATCCTATACTTACGAACAAATTTCCAAAAAGTTGTTACTTAATACTTTCCAGGAGTGTTTTAACAGCCGCATCCAGCTGGGGATCGAGTTTTGCGTCAAAGTCAGCTTTGGTCATCTCAACCACAACATCAGGCGTCAATCCCAATTGATGGATTGTCCTGCCCTTGGGGGTTAACCACTTGGCAATCGTTATTCGGACTGCGCCCTGCTCATTGCTGAGAGGGGTCCAAATTTGGACAGATCCTTTGCCATAGGTAGTGACACCCACCAATTTCCCGCGGTCATAATCTTGAATAGCCCCGGCAACGATCTCTGAAGCAGAGGCTGAACCTTCATTCACCAGTACGACCATTGGAATATCGAGTGCCAGGCCGCCAGAAATTGCGTTGGATTTATCTTCCGGCCTGCCGTCTCCATATTTTTCAGAAACGATCACACCTTCTTTGATGAATTGCGAGGCAACTTCCACGGCTGTCTGCAGGTATCCGCCGCCGTTGTTACGCAGATCGAACACCAAACCCTTTGGTTTTTTGGCCAGTAATTCCTGCAGCTGGGTTTTCAATTCCTGGGATGTGGTTTCGCCGAATGTATTAAGCTTGATATACGCCACATCATTGGGCAGCATCTTGCTTTCCACGCTGGCAATGGTGATCTTGGCTCTGACTATTTGAATATCAAATGGTTTATCAGTCCCTTCACGTTGAATAGTGAGCGTGACGGTTGTTCCTGCCGGTCCGAGGACTTTCTGCCTGGCAAGTTCCGGGAGAATACCTTTCATGCTGACCCCATCGATGGCTATCACAAGATCGCCGGATAGGATTCCTGCTTTTTCGGCTGGAGACTGGCTGATCGGGCTGATTACTTTAAGGAAAGTCCCGGTTGTATCAACATAGGCACCGATGCCTTCATATTCACCCGATAGACTGGTGTTGGCTTCTTTAAACTGGGTCGGATCCATGTATGACGTGTGCTGATCACCCAAAGATGCCAGCATACCGCTGATGGCACCCCTCATCAGTTTTACATCATCCACCGGCTGGTCGACATATTGCTTATGAACCAGGTCCCAAGTTTCCCAGAATGGCCCAAATAAAGTTTTCAAATCGCCCTGCGTGGCATCATTCGCTCCGGTTGGTGTCGATAATGCTTTTTGCAGCGGCTGTAAACCTGGCAGCTGAACTGTATCCAGCGCAGAAATCATAGAAAAATGGCCGAAAACAACTCCGCCTGAGAATGCGCCGGCCAATAATAATACAAGTAAAACGACGATGATTAAAACCTGGGTAATTTTTTTCAAAACAGCCTCCTGATAATTAGTACAGGTATAACATTTTTGGATTAAAAAATAATGAAATATTTCGAGATTCCTGTATGAAAACTATAAGAAATTCAGTAAATATTCTGAAATTCATAACATTTATAAATGAACAGACCAGCTGCTATAGAATGAGCAGAATTTTAATAAAAAACAGGCCGCCAGCTAAACCAGACTAAAATTAAATGTGGAGAGGATCAAGCATGCGAGAAAAGAGCTGAAATCATATTTTCAACAAACTAGTCAATATCGTCTTTTGATGACTTCTCTTTTAATTCCTTTACCCTCTGACTTAATTCCTGCAAACCTTCATCTTCTTTTTTCCAGGGTTTTGTTGCATCGCCAAGATATTTTGATATATTCATTCTAAACCCGCGTGTTTCTTTCACCATTCCCAGCATAAGCAGGTTGGAACCCAGTAAAATCACCGCCAGAATGACCAGCGCAATCCACACTCTTTCAGGATGCATTTATTCTCCTATCAAGGATGCCGGGAAGATCTGACCAGTCACTGAAAGAAACATCGGCATCACCATTTTGTATTTTCGAACCAAAAAGAAGACTGAACATTCCAAATTCCCTTGCGGCCCGGGTCGTTCTGGAGATGTCATCGATCATCACGCAGCAGGAGGGATCAGTCTCACCGGTTGATTTCAGGGCAAAATCAAAGGCAGGGGCCATTGGCTTGCAATATGGATTCAGCGCAACAACATCAATGATATCTTCAAAATAATTTTCCAGCTGAAGGACCTTTAATACACGCCTGGCATGATTTTTATCCGCATTTGTAAAAATCAATTTCCTGGCCTCTACTTTATCCAGCACAGCCTTCAGGACAGGATCAGGCTGAATATATTCTGATAAATTGACATCATGTACATAAGCCAGAAAATCAGGTACATCCACCTGGCAGGTAAGCTGCAGCCCGCGCAGTGTCGTTCCGTATTCTTCAAATAATTGTTTACGGATAAATGGCATTTCTTTTTCAGGAATACCCAATCTTTCGACCATATATGCACCGATTCGGTTACGAATAATCGGCCACAGTCCGCTGGAAGCGGGGTACAGTGTATCGTCCAGGTCGAAAAAGATGGTCGTTAATTTCACTTTATGATTATACCTTTACACTGATACATTTTTTTTGTACCGGAATCCATTGGAAAAATTAACATTTCAAATTCATCAAGCCGTTTATATGATTTTTCAAAAAAAACTCAGCCTAATTTCCAAGGTAGGTTTCAAAAAAGCGGTTGACCCTTGTTCCCATATCCTTGAAGTAGCGGGAGGCGAAGGTATGCTCCGCACCTTCATAATAATAGCATTCCACGTTCCGCGATTCATCCCGCAATGCTTTGCAGGTTTCAATCGACCAATCGACCGGGATGATGCTGTCACTATCCCCGTGATGAACCTGTATCGCAGCGGTGATAAATTTATAATAATTGGATGGGGAAATTAATGCAAAGTCTTCGGCTGAAGCCTGCAATTCTTTTTGAGTATAGATACTCTGCTGCAAAGAAGCCATCAGCTGTGAATTTTTCTTTTCATCTCCGCTCATCGGGGCGTAAAGCAGGATGGCTTTTATATACGGGGATATAACAGCAGCTCTGAGGGCAATTTCACCTCCCAGGCTGTGCGCCCAAAGACCGATACGGTCAGCTTTTGCTTTTTGAAAAAGACCAGCCTTGCCAGTGTTTTCCTTGATCAGAGATATGAGATTCAGCACATCCACGGCGTAGCCCACCCTGAAGAGCGCATCCCCCTTGGATGAAGGCAGGAAATTTCGATAATTTGGGTGGACCACAATATACCCTGAGGTCGTCAGGGCATCCGCCGCATCGGTGATGTAATCCAGGGTCTGGTATTTATCGGGATCACTGTAGCCGTGCAGGACAATGATGACCGGGAATGGTCCTTTTCCGACTGGCACATTAACGTAACCGGCGATGATCAGCCCATCGCTGGGATATTGAAATAGGTAACGGGTAAATTTTTCATGCTTTCCGACAGTGTTCAGCTGTGTGATAAAACCGCCCCCATACTGCCGCTGACGCAGTGCAGGAATGGTGTATTGATCAAACGCAGAGAATGATAAATCAGAACCTGCGGGTGTAGCTGTTACATCAGGCGTCCAGGTAGGAGCACGGGTGGGCGTTGGATAAGGTGTGACGCTTGGAACAGGTGTTTTAGTACCCGCATACACAATCGGAATAGATGTCGGTGCAGATTGAATTGGTGCAGGCGCACATGCACTGAGCAGACTTATCAGTAAAATTAAATTTAACCATTTCATAAAAGCCTCCATCAAGAATAATATTATATCCTGAGGGTTATAATCAACGCATGACAATTCGATTACTCTCACCTGAAGTTGCATCACAAATTGCTGCAGGAGAAGTGGTGGAACGCCCCGCTTCGGCAGTCAAAGAACTGGTCGAAAACGCGCTGGATGCCGGAGCAGGATCGATCAACATCAATATCCAGGAAGCTGGACGCCGATTGATCGAGATTGCTGACACAGGCAGCGGAATTGCAGCCAGTGAACTTGCCCTGGCGGTTGACCGGCACGCAACCAGCAAACTTCAGAATGCCAGTGACCTATTTCACATCCATACACTGGGATTTCGCGGCGAAGCGCTGGCATCGATCGGATCGGTGTCGAAACTGACGGTCACAAGCAAAAACGCAGGCAGCCCTTCAGGAGCAAGAATCTGTGTGGATGCCGGGATACCCGGCAGTGTCGAGCTGGTTGGAGCCCCGCAGGGCACGACTGTGCGGGTGGAAGACCTTTTTTACAATGTTCCAGCAAGATTAAAATTTCTCAAACAGGACCTTACCGAACGCAGGGCGATAGACGGCTTGATCTCCCGCTATGCCCTGGCTTATCCGGCTGTACGGTTCCGTTTATTTGATGGCAATTCGACATCACTCCAAACTGCCGGGGATGGCGATCGCAGAACAATCCTGGCTGCACTTTACGGTGTAGAAATAGCAAAGCAAATGCTCGAAGTGCTGGCTGAGGACGATGGATTGAAATTGACCGGTTTTATCAGCCCGGCATCCCTGACCCGCTCAAACCGGAAAGAGATCACATTTTTTATCAATGGCCGATGGGTCTCAGATACCCCGCTGACACAGGCACTTATACAGGCGTATCACACGCTTTTGATGGTCGGGCGTTATCCGATGGCAGCCTTATTCCTCGAGATTGATCCCGAGGAAGTAGATGTCAATGTTCACCCTGCCAAGGCAGAAGTACGGTTTAAAAACCAGGACAGAATTTTCAGTTTTGTACAGCGTTCGGCAAGGCGGGCACTGCTCGCTTATTCACCTGTCCCGGCCCTGCCGGGAAATCAGCCGACCTGGGGAAATTACCAGCCTGTGAATAATTCAGCAGGAAATCCCGGGCAGCCCTGGTCGTTCTCCAACTGGGGTGAAACCGGCAGCAGGCAAACCAATCCGCTTGAATGGGAGATGGGGCATGAACAGCCTGCACCCGGAATGACCAATCAAACCACCCCCGGAAGAGAACCCGTTCAGATCGAAGGCATTTCACTGCCTTTGATGAGGCTGGTCGGTCAGATCGGTTCAACCTACCTGGCTGCTGAAGGACCTGATGGTTTATACCTGATTGATCAGCACGCAGCTCATGAAAGAGTATTATTCGAAAAATTGATGGCCCAGCACGATCAAAAAAATATCCCTTCACAAAATTTACTAACGCCCCAGGTGGTTTTGATGAATCCCGGCAGCTCAAAAATACTCGAGGAACAGCTGCCCATCCTGCAGCACTTCGGTTTCAGTGTGGATGGCTTCGGGCCGAATACATTCCAGGTGCGTGCCATCCCGGCCTTATTTTCAGATACGGATCCGGCAGCTGCTTTGCGTGCCCTGGTTGAAGATTTTGAAGAGGATGAAGCTCCATTACAGAACGAGATAGAAGCAAAAATTGCAGCCAGGGTTTGTAAGCGGATGGCAGTCAAAGCCGGAAAGACCCTGACACCTGAGGAGCAGACAAGCCTGCTGGCTGACCTTGAAAATTGTGATTCGCCCAGAACCTGCCCGCATGGAAGGCCGACAATGATTCACCTTTCAGTGGATATGCTTGAAAAACAATTCGGCAGAAAAGGCCCCAGATAGAATAGGCTGAATTTTTATAATTCAAATTAGTGGAGGCAGCATGCAGTCACTCTGGCTGGAAAACAAACAACTTGAAATTCGCCAAACACCTATCCCCATTAAGGCAGGCGAGGCACTGATAAAAATCCGGCTGGCCGGGATTTGCGGAACCGATCTTGAAATGGTTAAGGGCTATTACCCGTTCAGCGGTATCCCGGGGCATGAATTTGTCGGGGAAGTACAGGAAATCTATCCTTCTGCTGACCGGCAGAACAACCCGGCTGACCGGGAACTGATCGGCAAAAGAGTGGTTGGTGAGATCAATGCCGGCTGCGGAAAATGCGAACAATGCCTGAATGGACGCCGAACACATTGCGAAAATCGCAGCGTTCTGGGCATAATTGGCAGGGATGGGATCTTTGCTGAATACACCACCCTCCCGCTGGAAAATCTACACATCGTACCGGATAACGTCAGTGATGAGACGGCTGTTTTTACAGAACCTCTGGCAGCTGCTCTCGAAATTCAACAGCAGGTCCAAATTCATCCCGCCGACCGGGTTTTGATCGTTGGGGCCGGCCGGTTAGGTCAGTTGATCGCACAGACGCTGAGCCTGAGCGGCGCAGACCTGCGCGTCATTGCCCGGCACCCGGTCCAAAAACAATTGCTAACTGCCAGGGGAATCAGACTTATAAATGAAGAAGATATTCAGAAAGGACGCTGGGATCTCGTAGTTGAAGCAACAGGTTCAACCGAAGGATTCGCACTGGCACGTAATGCCGTCAGGCCGCGGGGGACTTTTGTACTAAAAAGTACCTACAAGGGTGATATCACCCTGAACCTTTCATCGATCGTGGTGGAAGAAATCAACCTGGTCGGCTCGCGCTGCGGTCCGTTTAAACCTGCTTTGAAGTTGATGGAACAAAAATTGGTTGATCCAACAGTTCTTATTACCCGGGAATATAAATTATCAGAAGGAATTAAAGCCTTTGAAACCGCAGCCCAGCAGGGAATGCTAAAAGTCCTGATCAGACCTTGATACGATCTGCGAAATTGTCAGCGGTTTTCACGGCTTTTGCGGGGCAGTATCACCTTAAAAGTGGTACCGACTTCCACTTCGCTTTCAACTTCAATCCGCCCATCATGCCCCTGGATAATCCCCTTGCAGATCGAAAGGCCTAAACCCGTGCCGCCGACTTTGATCTCCATTCCCTTAACCCGGTAAAATTTTTGGAAAAGGTTTGGAATCGCATCCTTGGGAATTCCATAACCGGAATCGGTGACAGAGATCTGCCAGTTCTGATCATCTATCTGCACCTTGATCAAAACCTTGCCGCCATCACGGTTATATTTAATTGCATTACTGAACAGGTTCAGCATCACCTGTTTAATCTTATCCCGGTCAGCTTCCATCTCAGGCAGTCCGGCGGGAACATCCATTTCAATTGTCAGCTTTGTCTCATCGGCCTTGGACTGCATTGTCGTTTTGCATTCTTCAAGCACTTTCATGAGCTCAAATTTTGATTTTTTAAACTGCACCCTGCCGGATTCCAGCCTGGCGAGATCCAGGAATGAAGAAGCCAGGGCATTCAACCGGATGGTTTCTGAATGAATGTTGGCTGTGATCTGATTAGCCTGTTCGGAGGAAATCTCTGGCCGGGTAAGCAGGTAAGTCGCAGTACTGAGGGATGCAAGGGGGGTTCGCAGCTCATGAACAAATTCCGCGATCAAATCAGATTGTTGAAATAAGCGTGTGTTCTCAATGGCTATCGCCGCCTGCGCTCCAATCACGGTCAACAGATCTTCATCGGTCTCATTAAACTCACCATTTTCCTTGTTGATCACTTCCAGCACGCCGATCACCTTTTCATTTGTGATCAATGGCACCCCGATCAAACTGTGTGTATCAAAACTGAGTTTTTTTGCCACCTTGTTGAAGTGCCTGGTATCCTTGGCGACATCGGCTATGCGCACTGGCTGCTTATTTTTCAATATCCAGCCGGCGATACTATCCATCGGAACAATGATCCCGCGCATATTGGGATCCATGTTGGTCGCGACTGAAAAATATAATTGGGCAGCAGTGGAATCATATAACAGGATCGATGCTGCCTGGGCTTCGGTAATATCACGTGCAGCATAAATAATCCTATTTAATAAGGGATCGAGATCGAGGGTGGAAGCCAGGTCGCGGGAAATCTCGATCAATCTTTTATATTTATTGAGAAGAATATTTTCAGCTGTTTCCATAATTTACACGCTCAACAATTTCCGGGATAATCCTGCCGACATCTTCAGGGAGAACAATGTCGGCCCGGACATTCAGGTATGTGGGACTATTATTAATGATGATCAGGTGCGCTCCCCTGTCTACTGCCACCAGGGGAAGAGATGCTACCGGCAGGACTTCGAGAGACGATCCGATAACGATCATGAGATCACATTCCCTGGCTTGCTTCTGTGCATCTGAAAGTATTTTTTGCGGAAGCTGCTCCCCGAACAAAATCACATCAGGTTTCAAAACTGCACCGCACTCAGGGCACCGAGGGATTTTACCATTCTCTATAAATGCTGGCAGAAAATCATGGTAATCATGTTTCCTATAACACTGGGTGCAGCTCAGGGTTCTGAGCGTTCCATGCAGCTCAAGCACATTTTTTGAACCGGCACGCTGGTGTAAAAGGTCGATGTTTTGAGTCAAAACAGCATGTAATTTTCCAAGCTGTTCCAATTTGGCAAGTGCAGTGTGAGCCGGATTGGGTTTGGCATTATAAATCTGGCCGGCAAGCGGTCTGAACCAATCAAAAAATTGATCCGGGTGTGTGCGAAAAGTTGTCAGAGAGGCTACTTCGAGGGGTTTATCGTGAGCCCACAAACCGGTACCAGCTGACCGGAAATCAGGGATACCTGAAGGTGTTGAAAGGCCCGCCCCGGATAAAATTATGGCATGGCGGGCCTGTGATAATAATTCAGACGCATATTCGATACTATCCAGGGTTTGACTGGAATAAGTGTCCATTAAAATATTTTTCGGCTGCGCAGTTCCACTTTTTCGGCGAGTGTATTAAACTGAAGTGAAGTCAGGCTTTCAAGGGTGATCTGACTTGCCACCATGTGACGCAAACTTGCCTGTTGATACAACTCGGGGGCGGGTGTTAATGACACTTCAATAATTGTTTTGAAATAAGATTGGATCTGCATGACATTTAGATGAGGATTATCAGACCTCTGCCTGTAATTGACCACCACGAACACACCTGCCTTTTCGTTTGCCAGGCTGGTAATATCGTCGATCAAAGAGCGGGAATGGAACAAAGAATTTTCATACGGCTCTACAATGATGATAAATTCATTAAACATCCCAAGCAGATGCTGGTTCAGGGGTGTTAACCCTGTTCCTAAATCCACTATCACGAAGGATGATAACATTTTGAGATGCTTAAGTATCTCTTCAAACTGTCCCAGCTTCCCTAATAAAAGAGCTTCTTTTGGATGGGGATCGGCAGGCAGGATACGGACACCTTCCGGAATCCGAACCAGCTTGCCCTGAACCAGTTCGCGGGTAATTTCTTCAACCGGGACCATTCGTGTTGCAGGTACATTTACAAGGGGTACCAATACTTATACTGTAACCGGAAGTACGGTCAACTTCA
>CAZBRI010000052.1:0-11140 GCA_964494055.1 uncultured Anaerolinea sp. | reverse complement strand
GGCATACGAGATAGCTTAAGGTGACTGGAGTTCAGACGTGTGCTCTTCCGATCTTTCGTATCCAGCATGGCCTGACTCAGGCACAACTGGCAAAATTGGTTGGAACACATCAGCCATCGATTGCCCGTTTGGAAAACGGTACAAGCGTTCCAAGCCTGTCTTTTCTCGAACGAATTGCTAAAGCATTGGATGCCCGAATAGAGTTGCATTTTGTTTCGAGAACTTAATTAATTCGCATCACTTAACAGGCTGTTTCTAAACGGGAACAGCCTGTTTTTAATTTCTGGTCTTCGTCGGAAAAGTAGCCGGACCATAAGGGTTGGTAGCGAAGTAAATACCAAAGATCTTCCATATTGGTTACCAGTCAATTTGGGTCATATCTTTTTCGACTTCATAAAAGGTTTTTCCCTCGAATATCCTGGTAGATAGAAATTTATCAATGCATTCCTGAGCAGTTGCACCTTGAACACTGTAAATTGTTTCGCCGCTTTCATCATCAAAAATTTCAAATGAAAACACTTTCTTTCCATGTTTATCCAAATGATAACTACACCCATTGAAGAAATATTTTCGATCTCTATAGATTACGGCATGATCTTCGTAATGGATATCTTCAATAAATTTCTTGACATCTCCGTCTTTCATATTATCAACCACCTTTGAAGAAATTTTTGATTTTTATTTAATTCCTGTTGAGTCAACAATCTTCCATCCGATCTATTAAAATTCCGATCATAAAAATGGATATGTAAAACCGGCTTCCCGCTTTTATCAAGTTTACGTTCCTTATGATAAGCAACATCAGTGGTTAAGTAATGATCGGAATCATACTCTCTCAACATGTTAAACTCACCATTTTTGTCAAGTCTTATGTAGGTATTACTTGAATGAGCTTCTTCTGGTAAGTCGTGGTTACTTCCCAATCCTCTTAGCACCTTGACACCTTCTATGGTGCCAACAGTTTCATATGTAAATGGTACGTTTTTTCCTGATGCAAAAGTTCCTCTTCCGCCCATGTTATTTGGTCTCCTTCCCGTTTTTCTAATTAACCAATTTGAATCATATCTTTTTCGACTTCATAAAAGGTTTTTCCCTCGAACAATTTGGCAGCCAAAAATTGTTCAATACAATCATCGGGAGTTGGGCCTTCTACGCTATATATTAATTCACCACTGCGATCGACATCCAAAATATACAGCTCAAATCGGAAAACTTTCTCGCCTTTTCCATCTATGTGAAAGCTACAACCATTATAGTAATAGGTTCTTCTTTCATAGACAGCCATACAATTTTCGTAATGGATATCCTCAATAAATTGCTTTACATCACCATTTATCATATTGACCACCGTTTTTGAAGATATTTTTGATATTTATTTAATTCTTGTTTTGATAATAATCTTGCATCTGATCTGGAAAAATTCCGATCGTATTGATGGATATGCAATACTGGTTTCTTGCTTTTATCAAGTTTGTCCTCAGGATGGATTTCTATTTCAGTTGTCAAATAGTGGTCGCTGTCATAAACTCTCATTCTATGAAAATTACCGTCAGGGTATAACAATATATATGCGCTACTAGAATGAGATTCCTCAGGCAAATTATGTTTATTACCTAAACCGCGCAGCACAGGTACACCCTCTAAATATCCGATTGTTTCATAAGATGGGGCAACGTTTTTTCCTGATGCGTAAGTTCCTCTTCCGCCCATGTTAGCAAACCTCCAATCTTGAATTAAGATAATCCACAACGATAAGATTGCCCGTCATTTCAATAAAGGGTTTGCCAAAGCAAATCACGGCTGTGGGGGATATTCGTTCCATCATTTCGTTGTACCCAGCCATAAATTTTGACCTTGAATTCTTACATCCGATCATACCAACACTAACAATTCCACCTGGTTCCACGCCATCAAAACAAAATCCAAAACTTTGCCGAAGTCCCCACCTGATCGTTGGAATCACTTTTAACCCATGTCTTTGCCAATAGGCTCCACACCAGCGGTTTTTGAATAAATTTGATATTTGTAAAGCCAATGGCATGTCGGGGTATAACGAAAAATCGGGAGTTAGAAGAAATTCGTATTGGGATAATCTTGCCAGCGATCTGCTCGGATAATCAAATATACCATCAAAACGATAATCATCAACAAAGAAATGTACCCCTTTCCTTCTATTCCCCTGGCCACCGATATTGCTGAATAAAAGCAATCAATTCAGCGATGCGGTACTAGATAAGCAACAACTAACTAGATTAGACGAGAGAGCAAGTCAACTTTAAGAATTTTGCGCTTCAAGAACTATTGAAGCCAAATTTTGGTTGATATCGTCATCTAGTTTTTTTTTATTTAACCTGGAGGAATTTATGAATACATTTAATGCAAAGGGAACCGAAACGAAGGTAGAAATAATGGAGACCTTGCTTCGCTGCGGGGATATAGCCCGACTCTTAAACATCTCTCGCTCGAAGGCTTACTTCCTCGTTCAATCCGGAGAAATTCGTTCCATTCGAATTGGTGCATCTGTCAGGGTTCAGCCAGGTGATTTGAAGGAATACGTATCTGGTTTGTTGTCGCAAGGCGCTGGCGGAAGCCAATAAAGGGAAAATGAGCATTTATCGAACCAGTGAAACCAATGTGATCAATAATGGTAGAATAATTTTGTTCTGCTGTACCTTAACAACCCGATGGACAATAGACTTGCCTTTCCTTGAATTCGCTAGATAAAAGGAGTCAGGAATGGCAGGGAAACGCGGTAATAGCGAAGGATCGATTTATAAACGACCAAATGGGACGTGGTCTGTTCAAGCCACCCTGCAAGGTCACCGGCTCTGCCATTCCTTCAAGACACAACGGGAGTGCCAGGAATGGTTGAAAAAGACCAATGGTGAGATTGATGATGGCATGACCCTGGCCAGTACGAAAATAGACCTGGGTGAGTTTGTGACCAGTTGGTTGGCTAGCGCCAAAACAACCATGACACACAGAACATGGCTGCACTATGAACAGCTCATCCGATCTTATATTCTCCCCAATCTCGGTGATCATAAAATCCGGAATTTGCGCCCTAATCATATCCAGGCTTTTTACAATAAGTTATGTGATGAGAAAATTGGTATCTACACTATCCGGAAAGTTCATGACGCGCTTCACAGTGCATTGCAACAAGCTGAAAAAACTGGCATGCTCGGGCGCAATCCAGCCAGTTTCGCCCAGCCACCCAGAGAGCCAGCCACTGAGATGGAAATCTTGAATGAAGCCCAGGTCAGCCAATTGCTGATCTCATCTCAAGGTCATCGTTTGGAGACAATCATTCACCTGGCAGTAATTTCTGGGATGCGGCAGATGGAGTTACTTGGTCTGTAGTGGACCGATCTGGATTGGAACAGACAGACACTCAAGATTGAGAGGCAGCTTCTCCGGCCAGAAGGTGATGGCGTCATATTTGCGGCCCCAAAACTCAGTTGGGCAAACGTACAATTGTATTGGGCACGAAAACAATTGAGATACTTCGCAAACACCAAGAGTAACAACAACAGGAACATCTATCAACTGGTGAGGCATGGAAGGAGTACGGATTGATGTTTACAACCAGAAATGGCACACCAATCCACCCGCGCAATCTACTGCGTGATTTTAAAAAACTACTCATCGTCGCAGGGCTTCCCCCTATCCGCTTTCATGATCTGCAACATATTGCGGCTTCAATCCTGCTCAAACAGGGTATCCCAATAATCACAGTATCCAGGCGATTGGGTCATGCGAGAGCTTCCATTACGCTGGATGTCTACGGACACCTGATTTCGACTTCACAGAATGATGTGGCAGAACTAATCGACAATCTGCTTTTACCAATTGCAGTGCAATTTGACCATAAAGTTGAAAGTTGAAAGCGTGTCTGGTTGCAGCGCGTTGCAGCCGGTTGCAGCAGGATTTTTTTTAGAAAATTATAAAACTGAATTTTGCGCTATATACAGAGCTGGAAATGAAAACACCCCCACGGGTGAGGGTGTTTATGTGGGCGCAAAGGGACTCGAACCCCTGACCTTCTCGGTGTAAGCGAGACGCTCTAACCAACTGAGCTATGTGCCCGTCGCGCATATTATACTCGATTTGATTGGGCTGTAAATAACTGGAGAACAAAATGACCTTTATTGTAGTGATCGTCGGATGGGTAATTTCTTTGACATTGCATGAGTTTTCTCATGCATTGGTTGCCTACAATGGGGGTGATTTTACGGTCAAAGAAAAAGGTTACCTGACCATGAATCCACTCAAGTACACGCACCCGGTCTATTCAATCCTGCTTCCGCTGCTTTTCCTGGTCATGGGTGGTATCGGTTTACCTGGCGGGGCTGTTTATATTGAAACATGGCGATTGTACTCACGGAAATGGCAGAGCGCAGTCTCGCTGGCTGGACCAGCGGTAAATTTATTTCTGGCAGTAATATTAGGATTTGTGCTGCGTTTTGGTCCAGTGACAGGAACCGGAATTTGGCCGGGACTGGCATTTTTGGGTCTTTTGCAGGTGACGGCTGCAATTTTTAATCTTATGCCGATTCCTCCTTTCGATGGTTATGGTGCCATCCGCCCTCATCTCAGCGCTGAATGGCGGTCTCGAATGGATTCTTTTGCGCAGGTTTCCATGTGGGTTGTACTGGCTGTTTTCTGGTATGTTCCATTTGTAAGCGGGATATTTTGGAATATAGTGATGTTGATTGCAAATTTGCTTGGAATCAGAATGGATTTAGCGTTTATGGGACAGAATTTATTCTTTTTCTGGCGTTAAGGGTATTTATCGGTTGTCCCCGTCACCCTTGATTTTTCCGCGTTCCAGCCTTGAGAATAATTTTTCAAGGTTCGCTTCGGCAACATCCTGTAATGAAAGGTCAAGTTCGGTTGCGATCTGGGCCATATACCATAATACATCCCCTAGCTCATATTTTAGAGCCTCACGGTCTGCTTCCGAAATCACGCCGCCTTTATCACGAAAGATCTTCTTAACCTTTCCCGCAAGTTCACCGGCTTCATTTACAAGCCCCAGGGTTGGATAAACAATCGGATGATCAGTATTGACCAGGTTCCAGGTCTTCCTTGATTCTGCCTGGTAATTATCAAAGTTTTCCAGTTTCATATTTCCCTTTTTCCTATGATTCTTTCGTCAGCCGCGCAGCATGGCCTGTCATTTTTCGATTGGATTGATAAAACCGGTTACCAATAGATCCAGTGTTTTGCGCGCATTATCCTGTTTCCCCTGGCTGAACAGCGTTGAATTGGCATTATCGAAGTTGAGAGGGGCAGGGAAGGATTTTCCGCCATTTCCTGCTGCAAGTTCCGGGAAGGCAGCTTTCATTGCCTCCAGGTAATTTGGTTCAAGGGTTACGATCCACCCATTAACCGGTTTGGCCGGGCTCTGCGTACCGATCATCAAAATTCCAGCAGATTGAAGATATTGAAGCAGCTCGGGGATGTCAATCCCTGGCTCGATGAAGATCGTGGTGACCTGTTTGTGGATAAGTATGTCAGCATATGCCCCATATTCACTCGGTTTCGCGTCCTGTGGAATATCCTGGAGCAGCGGATAACGTTCAAAGGGTCCTGCAAATGGATTACATAGCCCGCAAAAATAATGCTGACCGGTTCTCATGGCAGTGATGATTGTATCTTCATCCGGTGAGCCTTTTCGAACAAGTGCCCCGGTACGGTAATCTTCGGTAACTTGGGCACCAATGTACCCTGACATGAATGCAACTTTATCAATGCCAAGTTTTTCTCCGCCAAGGATGCTCATATTCCCACCCGGATTTACACCGGGGATGTTGACAGCCAGGAATTGTGTCTGCGGTGCTTTGGCAGCAATATTTCCAATTTCAGTGTCGGCTGAAAGATCAATCACAATTTTGAGTGCCGGCTCCAGATCCTGTTCAGTAATTGAATTCATCACAACGAACCTGAAACCCTGTGCCTGTGAAAGATCATAAACAGCCTTCTGATAATTTTTGGATATTTCAGGATTCAGGTCTGCAGGCAGAACCAGCATGACAAGTGGAGTTTGTACGGCGGTTGCTGGAGCCACGGCTGGAACAGGTGTAACACTTGGTACAGGGGTCAGCTGACTATTTTGTTCCTCAGGTGCTGCACCCTTGCAGGCACCTGTGAGTAATAACATAAGTAAAATAATCGCTACGATTATATAATTGCGCAAGGAAAACTCCATTAAAATTGATAATAGATATTTTACCTTAAACGAGAAGAGACGCCGCGTTTGGCGTCTCTTCATTGTTTTTTACTTTGTTATCACGGGAATGGATCGGGGCCGGGCAGTTTCTGAACGCGGCACACTCAAGGTTAGGATGCCGTTATCAATACTGGCCTTTGCTTTTTCAGAATCTAATGGCGTGTGCAGCCGTAATGTTCGGCGGAAAGTGCCGGACGGCAGCTCGTTTACCAGGTATTCACCTGCCTGGGCTGCATATTTACCTTCGATTGAGAGTGCGTCATCCAGGATTTGAATATTCAAATTTTCTGCCTGCAAACCGGGCACATAGGCTGTAACAATGTATTTTTCACCATCATCTTGAATATCGACCGGTAATGAATGTGCCTGCTCTGTATTTTGAACCCGTGCCTGCCAGCGGCGGGTCATTGCAAATGGATTGGTTGAAACGAAGTAAGTCATAATAAATCTCCTTTAATATTGTTATTGGTTCAATGACTTTATCTTATTCTCCATCCATAAAAAAATGATTAAAAAAAGGTCGATTTTTTATTAGAAAATTGATTAATCAATATAAATGAATTATCCAATACTAAATTGTGAAGCCGGCGAATTGGCAGCAATTGAAGACAAATATTTATATTTGCTGCTAAATTCAGGTTATATTTTCGCAGAGGTATAATCTGCTAATGATCAACCCTAAAAAAATCCTGCCGATCATCGCCTTTGGTATGCTTATCGGCTTAGCTTTTTTCTTTTACAGAACATTTAGGACTTCTTCAGCAAGATCCCCCATGGTTTGGAAGTTCCTTTCTGATCCGGCAAAAAACCAAAACTTAGTCATCAAGGCAGGCACACGCTGCGGCTCTTCTCCATTTATATTCCCTACCACCGGAATGGCAGGTTATCTCTGGGATGATTCGTTCAAGGTTGGTAAAAGGCACCAGGGTGTAGATATTTTTGCCGGAACGGATATTGGCCAGACCGAAGTGATCGCGGCATATGCGGGATTCCTGACCCGGCTGCCGGATTGGAAGTCAAGTGTTATTGTCAGGATTCCAACAGATCCGCTTCTTCCAGGACGGCAGATATGGGTCTATTACACTCATATGGCAGATGCAGAAGGGAATTCCTATATTTCTGAAAATTTCCCGCCCGGAACCAGCGAGAAACCAGTTGACCAGGGTGCATTTTTGGGTTTTCAGGGTGATTACTCCGGGGATCCAAATAACCCGGTTGGTGTCCATCTCCATATTTCGGTAGTGATAGATGATGGAACAGGTCATTTTAAAAATGAATTGGAGATTGGAAATACCCTTGATCCATCTCCTTACCTGGGACTTGATCTTAATGCTCAAAAAAACCCTGACCGGATACCGGTCTGTAAATAAATATTTTTATAAGCAAATCGTATTTTAAGTTTTTGCAGTGAGGAAATAATTTCGAATCAGGGTCTTTAATTGTGTTATACTATCTACCGCTCTTGTAAGAAGGAGAGCCATTTTGCCTGGGACGGGCATCAAGCGTCCCTGAGCGGGTCATCTACCCCGCTAAACTTATTCAGGGTTCGGTACTAAACCGGAACCTGGTCTGAAGGAGTATTCAATGGCAGTTATCTCAATGAAAGCCCTCTTGGAAAGCGGTGTCCATTTTGGCCATCGTACAAACAAGTGGGATCCGCGTATGAAACCGTATATCTTTACTGAACGCAACGGTATTCATATCATCGATCTTCAGCAAACCGTGAAGGCCTTAAATACTGGCTATAACATGGTCCGTGATACCGTCGTCAATGGCGGAACGGTGCTGTTTGTCGGTACCAAGCGTCAGGCTCAGGAAACAGTAAAAGAAGAAGCAATTCGCGCCGGCATGCCGTATGTAACAGAACGCTGGCTGGGCGGAATGCTCACTAACTGGAACACAATGTTTGCCCGAATCCAGGAAATGGAACGTCTTGAACACCTGCGGGACAGCGGTGAAATTAATAAACTCACCAAAAAAGAAGGTTTGCTGATCGAACGTGAAATCACCCGTTTGAACACCCGCCTTGAGGGTGTCCGTTCGATGAAAAAGCTGCCCGATATGATCTTCATCGTAGATGTCGGCCGCGAAGATTCTGCAGTGCGTGAGTGCAACCTGCTCAAAATCCCTGTTGTTGCATTAGTTGATACCAACTGCAATCCTCAGGATATTGATTATGTTATTCCATCCAATGACGATGCCATTCGTGCCATCAAACTGCTAGTTGCAAAGATGGCAGATGCTGTTCTCGAAGGTAAAGCCATGCGGAAAGATGAAGATATTGCTGAAGAACAGGCCGGCACCGCCGTTCCTGAACCATCTGCTCCCGCCCGCCGGCCCAGCCGAACCATCGATGTTGACGAAGATGGCGATGATGCCAACTTACTTGGTAAGGCCACCCTGGCCAAACTTGGTCGTGGCGGCGAAACTGAAGCCCCCGCTGGCGAAATTCCCGCTTAATTAATTTATTACCAGAGGTTTTGAATGGAAATTACTACTGAAATGATCAAGGAACTGCGCGGTGCAACAGGAGCCGGAATTCTGGACTGCCGCAAAGCTCTGACTGAAGCAGATGGAGATTATAAGAAGGCAGTTGATTACCTTCGCGAAAAAGGGATTGCAACTGCCGCCAAACGCGCTGACCGGCAGGCTTCCAACGGCCGAATCGAATTATATTCACATGGCGGCGGCCGCGTTGGTGTTATCGTCGAAGTGAACTGTGAAACCGATTTTGTTGCCAATTCGGATGCTTTTAAGCAGTTTGCACATGAAGTTGCTCTTCAAATTGCCGCTTCTGCACCAAAGTATGTTTCTGACAAAGAAATCCCGGAAGCTGAATTGGTTCATGAAGGTGAAATTGCCAAGAATCGTGCAATTGAAGAAGGCAAACCAGAAGCTGTGACCGGCAAGATTGTTGAAGGCCGTCTCAATAAATTCAAAGATGAAGTCTGCCTCCTTCGGCAGGCATATATTCGTGATGAGACCATCAGCATTGAAAAGCTGCTCAGTTCCACAATCGCAAGCACCGGCGAAAATATCATCATCCGCCGCTTCCATCGCTGGGAGCTGGGTGAAGGATTAGGTGAATAATTTTCAAAAGCCAACCGAAAAGGTTGGCTTTTTTATACCCTTCAGGGAACTTTATTGTTTGCAAAATTTTGGCTGGCATTCATAAGGAGATAATATGGCAGAATTGAAATATAAACGTATCTTGCTCAAGCTCAGCGGCGAGGCCATGGGCGGTGAGAATGGGTTTGGGATCAATGTGTCAGATGCTGAAGCGATTGCCGGCCGGGTAAAAGATGTATTTGAAATGGGCGTCGAAGTTGCCATTGTCATTGGGGCAGGCAACCTGTGGCGAGGTGCCCAGGGAATCGACAGGGGCATGGATCGGGCAACCGCAGACTATATGGGTATGCTGGGAACCATGATGAATGCACTGGCACTGATGGATGCACTCGAGCGGGCAAATGTCTACACTCGCGTCATGTCTGCGATTGAAATGCGTGCAATAGCCGAGCCTTATATCCGCAGACGTGCCATCCGTCACCTGGAAAAAGGCCGGGTGGTGATTTTTGGTGCAGGCACCGGAAATCCCTTCTTTTCAACAGATACTGCCGCTGCTTTGCGGGCGACAGAAATTGATGCGGATGTAGTCATCAAAGCCACCAAAGTTGATGGTGTTTATGATGCAGATCCAAAGAAAAATGCAGATGCAGTACGCTTTGAAGAATTGACTTATATTGATGTGCTTAACCGCAGATTGAAGGTGATGGATGGTACTGCTATCACCCATTGTATGGAACATAAGATCCCGATCCTAGTGTTGAACCTGTGGGATAAAACAGCGCTCACTCGCGCATTATATGGTGAGAAAGTGGGTACGATCGTCCATTGACATAAAAAGACACCCGTAAGGGTGTCTTTTGAAATATTTTGCAAGTATTTGAGAGTGATTGGGGATGAACTGAGTGTAATATATTCAAATAATCACTTTCTATATGATGATTTGAAGGCAATGTTTATTAATGAAAAGGCTGCTGAATTCACCTTAAAAATTCTTATACATCAGTAGCGCATTTTTCAATTTTAGGGTATCCTTGTAAAGTGAAGTGTATAAAATTCAGGAGGCTGCTGTGATCAAAGATCTTCTCAAGGACTGCGAGTCCCACATGCAAAAGTCAATTCATGTCCTTCTTGAGGACCTGACTACAATTCGTACTGGACGTGCTAATCCCGGTTTGGTTGAAAAATTATTAATTGAATATTATGGTGCTCCAACCTCGCTGATGCAGCTTGCTTCTATCAGTGTTCCAGAACCCCGGACTTTAATGATAAAACCATTTGATAAAACAACATTAAAGGCCATAGAAAAATCGATCCTGGCTTCTGACCTGGGACTGACACCCAACAATGATGGACTTGTTATTCGTTTGAATCTGCCTCCATTGACTGAAGACAGGCGTAAAGAGCTGGTAAAGCGCGTACATCACCGGGTTGAAGAGACACGGGTAGCGCTGCGAAATATCAGGCGGGATTCAATGAAAGATGTCAAAGATTATGAGACCGAAAAACTAATCTCAGAAGACGATCGAAAAAAAGGCGAGGAAGAGATCCAGAAATTGACCGATAAATACATGGCTGAGATTGAAAAAATCAGTCATACTAAAGAACAGGAGATCATGGAGGTCTAAAGACTTTCATCGCCATGAACGAATCCGGGCATTCCTTACCTTCTGCAGCCGTTCCACAACACGTTGCCATTATTATGGATGGGAACGGTCGTTGGGCAAAAAAGCGTGGTCTTCCCAGGCTGGCAGGACATAAAGCCGGCACAGAAAACCTGCGCCGTATCATCAAGGCTTCTGAGATCGGAAGAGCACACGTCTGAACTCCAGTCACCTG
>CAZBRI010000051.1:0-11311 GCA_964494055.1 uncultured Anaerolinea sp. | reverse complement strand
ACCAAAAAATACGGCGGAACGGGCTTGGGGCTCTCCATTTCCAAACAGCTGGTCGAATTGATGAATGGGCAGATCGGTGTTACCAGTGAGTTTAATCATGGCTCAAATTTTTGGTTCACATTGACCTTTGAGAAACCGGTTTATGCCGAACCCTTGCCGGCAGCCATGAAGGAAGCTCATAAAGCGATGCATATCCTGGCGATCGAAGATAATGCCAGTTATCGAAATGTATTATCAAAACGGCTCACCGAGTTTGGCTGTTCGTTTTCAATCACAGATAACGCCGTCAACAGCCTGGCAGAATTTAGGGATAAATTACATAACTCAACCCCGTTTGACCTGGTTCTGATCGACGATACCCTGCCGGGAGTGCATGGTTTTGAGCTGGCACAAACCATATTCGCGGAAAAAACGCCAAAAATGCCCAGGCTGATCCTCTTAGAGTCAGAAGGCAAATCAATCAGAAGCACTTACGACAAAGAAACTTATCAAAATGCCGGTATTTCAGGTGTGCTGACAAAACCCATTCAAACCAGGCAGCTGACACACTTCCTGGAAAATGAAAAGGTAAGCGATTACGCCGGCGAAAACCTGCACCCTGCCCGGGTGAGAAAATCTATCAACACTGCATTAAGCACTTCATCCCTGGGACACTTGAATATCCTGCTGGCAGAAGACAACCTGATCAACCAGGAATTGGCCATGATCATCCTGCAGAAATGCGGGATCAAAGTTCAGGCTGTGACGAACGGGCAGGAAGCAGTTAACGAATTATCCAGGAACCGTTTCGACCTGGTGCTGATGGATATGCAAATGCCTGAGATGGATGGCATTCAAGCCTCCCTGCTGATCAGAGATCATAGCTCCGCGGTACTGGATCATGAAATTCCGATCATCGCCATGACCGCGAATGCCATGCGGAAAGATCAGGAGGCCTGCCTGCAGGCAGGTATGAATGATTACATTTCCAAACCCTTTGAGACCAGTCAGTTGATTGAAAAAATAATCTTCTGGACAAAATCAGCACCAGTTGTATTAGATCAGGATTTACAAACGAATATCGATCCTGAAACAGCTGTAAATCACCCCAATCAGTCGATCAGTAATAACACTGAAACGGTTCCTGACGGGCAGGTCATTGAATTTGAGCTGCTTTACCGTCGTTTGCTGGATGACAAGGAATTGGCAATCAGCCTGTTAAGAAAAATGGACTCCCGGCTGGATAAAGAACTGGCTGAGATCAACCAGGCCTTAGAAGCTGGTGATCTGGATCAGGTCCGGCTGCTTTCTCATAAATTAAAAGGGTCTGCAGGAAATTTATCCGCCGAACCGCTGCGCCATTCGCTTGAAGAACTTGAATCCGCCGCAAAAAATTCCGACCGGACTGATTGTGATAAGAAAATAAAAACTGTCTTTGATCAGGCAGTTGAATTCCATAAGGCTGCTGCTGTTTTGTAAAAAACTGTCTGATTAATAACATGCTGGAAAAAATAAATTTTCAGCCTGTATCCCATTACCTGTTCTGTGTATTGGTTCGCCAAAATAAAGCTGAGAAACACTTCCACCATTTTTTTATAAATTCAGAAATAATGCATTACTGGTTGACTGGCAGCCAGAGATCAAAGGTCGAACCTTTTCCCAGCTCACTGCTCACTTTTATTTTCCCGTTATGTTTTTCAATGATCGAACGAACAATATACAGACCGATACCTGTTCCCGGGATTTCTTCAGTGATAGCGTTGGTAGCCCTGAAGAAACGGCTGAACAGCATGGGGAAATCCTCGCTCGGAATACCGATACCCGTATCACGAACTGTGATTGTCAGACCATTATTATCTTTTTTCAGATCAATATCAATTGAACCGCCATAAGGTGTGAATTTTAACGCATTACCCAATAGATTAGTAAAAACCCGGCTTAATGCACTTTCGTCAGCATTGATAAAATAGGATGTTGTTTCTGAATCATCCAGCAGATGTATAGAAACATTTATATTTTTCTCACGTGCAGACATCCCCATCTGATCCATTGTTTGTTGAATGATAACCAGGATATCAATGTATCTAAAATGGAGCGGTGCCTGGTTGCTTTCCAGCCTTCCGGCACTCAGCAGATCTTCCATCAATAAATGTTCACGGTTCAGTTCACTTTTTAAGACATCCCAATATTCTACAAATTCATCATCCGTTCTATCCCCATCGATCAAATTGACCATTAAAAGCATGGTTGCAATCGGTGTGCGGAGTTCATGAGTAGCGCGATTGATGAAATCCGACTTCATTTGATCCAGCCTGGCACGATCGCTGATATCACGAACAATCGCAGTGACTTCATCCGGCCCGCTCTCTTTAAGACGGGCTTCAAACACATGTGAAGAATCACCAATTTTCAGGGTGAACTCCATGGTCTGCATCTCTTTTGTATGTAAAGCCAATTCCAATGCTTTTTTCCCCTCATTCAATTGCCCTTCTGAAAAATATTTACTGATGGAAGTTCCTATCACTTTGTGGACCGGTGCATTGATCACATCATGCAGGCTCGGCCTGTAATCCTGGATGATGCCACCGGAATTGATACGCATGATCATATCCGGGATTGCCCCCAGCAATGCCAGATTGCGTTTTTCACTCTGCCTGACATTTTTTTCCATACTGAGAACCCGGCCGGCTGTTCTGACACGGGCGATCAATTCGGCAGGCTCAAATGGTTTGGATATAAAGTCATCCGCGCCGGCAGAAAGACCAGCAATCATGTCTTCCTTGCTGCTGCGTGCGGTTACAAGAAGAATATAGGTGTAGGAATCGGATGGGGTGGATCGAATCGAACGGCAAAGATCAATACCTGTTACCCTGGGCATATTCCAGTCCGAAATGATGATCCGTATTTCAGTCGTTTTCAAGATCTCAAGCGCGGTATCGCCGTCCTCTGCGAGTACCACTTCATGATGATCATTTTCCAGAATTTTTTTTACAACCGCCAGGGCGATCTCATCATCGTCCACAACTAATATTTTCATTATGACCCTTCTGGTCAAACATCTTCTAAACGGCTGCCGCAACAATCAGGCACATTGATGAATGTTTGTGATTTTAATATTCTAAAAATAACAGAAAAAATCTAAAAAAAGGGAAATTAACCCCTATAAAAATATCATCGTCCATAGAGACAATTGCACATTACGCTATGTTTTCACGTAATCTATTTGATTATATTCCATTGCGAATGACAGTTGAAAGCAACCAACCTGACAGTTTTGTAAGGATTTATATAATTTTTCCAGTAATATGCGCCCCGATTCATGATTAACGGGGTTATTAATTGTTAGCACGTAAAACACGGCCGCGGAGAACAGTTCATGGAAAAGAAGTTATCCCAGCTCGATAAATGGATTTACGGTTCAGGCGATCTTGGTTTCAGCCTGACCAACACAATCCTCAATGTATATTTTGCCCTCTTCCTGACAGATGTTGTAGGTGTGACGCCCGCAGTGGCTGCCATGGCAATCTTCATCGGTTCCACCTGGGATTACATTAACGACCCGATCATTGGGTACATCTCAGACAGAACCAGGTCACGCTGGGGACGGCGCAGACCCTTCCTGCTATTTGGCGCACTTCCATTTGCCGCGGTATTTATTTTACTGTGGTGGCGGCCGCCGCTTGTAAGCCCTGTGGCTCTTGGGGTGTATTATGCCCTCGCATACGCCTTATTTGATACCGCAGCCACTTTTGTGTACATGCCCTACTTTGCGCTGACACCTGAAATGACGGATGATTATGATGAACGCACTGCACTGACATCCACCCGCATGTTCTTCTCGATCCTGGGCAGCCTGGTTGCTTTTACCCTGCCCCTGGCGGTGGTGGACGGATTCAGGCCGGATCACGCAGGGCGGGTGCTTTTAATGGGCAGCATATTTGGGCTGGCATCCGCCGTTCCCCTGCTGCTGGTTTTCTGGCGTGCACGTGAACGTCCCGAGTTCATGCAGATCGAGCAGACACTCGGCTGGAGAGACTCAATGAAAGCCATCTCGCAAAACAAACCCTTCTTTTTCGGACTGATCATGTTCCTTTTCAACGGGGTCACAATGAGCATCATCCAGGTGATTCTGCTGTATTACGTTAAGTACGTGGTGGAACGGGAAGCACAGAGCGACACCATCATGGCGACCATCTTCGTTGTGGCCATGATCGCCCTGCCTCTGTGGGAATTGATCTCACGCCGCCTGAACAAGCGCTGGGCCTACATCAGCGGGATCGCTTTCCTGGCAGTGGTCCTGTTGGTTCTATCATCGCTCAACCCGCAGACCAGTATGACCTTTATCATGATCCTGTGCGTCCTGGCGGGAATCGGGGTATCTGCCATGCACGTCATGCCGTGGGCCATCATCCCGGATGCCATAGAATACGGGGAGTGGAAGACAGGCGAAAGGCAGGAAGGCATGTTTTACAGCCTGATCACCCTGGCCCAGAAAGTAGCATCCTCCATCGCAGTGCCGCTTGCATTGCTGGTGCTGCAAGCCAGCGGTTATATTCCGAACAGCAATACCCAGCCTGCCAGTGCAGTCTTTGGCATCCGCATGGTAGCCGGACCGATCGCTGCTGCCACATTGTGCCTGGGTATCCTATTTACCATCCTCTTCCCGCTTGGCAGGGAAGACTATAAAAAGATTACTGCAGAACTTGCCGAACGGCGGCAGGCAAAGGCTTTGAATAAACCATGATCGAGATCCAGAAAGTCAGCACAAGCCGCCAAAAACAGCGCTTCCTCACTTTTCCGTGGCAGATTTATAAAAACGACCCGCTGTGGGTTCCGCCTATACTCTCAGAGCGCCAAAAAGCATTAGACCCGGGCCGCGGAATCTTCTTCCAGGGATCACAACCGGAATCAGGTTCCCGCCCAAAAGATAAAACAGCCGGTAATTACGCCGATTACTTCATGGCTTACAAAGACGGGCAGCTCTCAGGAACCATCTGCTGTTCACATGAAGAAGGCGGCGATCCGGCTGAGTGTTCGATCGGTTTTTTTGAATGCATCGATGATTACTCTGTTGCCGAAGCTCTCTTCCAGCAGGCAGAAACCTGGGCACGCGGACATGGCCTGACCATGATCTGCGGCACTTACAACCTGGACCGCGAAGACGGGCGGGGCATCCTGCTGGAAGGCTATGACCGGCCGCCTGTTTTACTGTGCGGGCATAACCCGCCGTATTACGGCAGCTTCTTTGAACGCTTCGGCTTTGGAAAACGGCACGATGACGGGCTGGCTTATGCCATCGTGATCGACCCGCAGGATGAACGCATCAAGCGCCTGTTCCGGTTGGCTGAGAAGGTAAAGCAGCGCAAACACTTCACCATCCGTAATGCCAGCCTGGATGACCTGGATAACGAGATCGACCGAATCCTGATCCTGCAGAACCGGGCCCTGGAACATCTGCCCGGCTTTGTGGCATATACCCGCGAGGCCATCGCCGGGATGCTGCTGCCGCTCAAAGACCTGGCTGACCCGGAGCTTGTGCTGTTCGTGGAAGATGAAGGCAAGTGCGCGGGCTGGTTCCCGGCCATCCCGAATTTCAACGAGATCCTGATCCATCTCAACGGGCTGAGGTACCCCTGGGATTACATCTCAGCCCTGCGCTATAAGAACATGAAACCCGCCTGCCTGACGGTAAAAAGCATCGCCGTCCTGCCCGAATACTGGGACACCGGTGCAGCCGTGCTGCTCTTTGCCGAAATGGCGCAGCGTGCGCTCGCCAAAGGCTATCAGTGGCTGGATCTTTCCCTGACAGGTGAAGACAATCCTGACACCTTCGATATCGCCCATAACATGGGAGCAAAGATCTACAAGAGGTACAGGTTTTACAGGAAAGACCTGGCGTAAATCAACACGTTCGATGATGTAAGACAGTAAAATTAATATAATCATAGAAAATGGTTACACTAAATCCCGGAAAATTTATTTTTTTCGGGGATTTTTTTATGCTTTCTTTACCTCCTTTTCGCCCTAATTTTATTTTAAGTTTCACTTTTCCCGCTACAATAAATAAGTCAAAATATAGATTTTTATATTTATTAAAGGGCAAATCCCCTTAATTAGTTGACAATAAAAAATTGTATATCCAGTGTTTTTTTAGTACTTGCCTGCCTTTTTTGGCGGTTTCTTTCCATCTGAACAATTTCTTATATCCTGAACTGGATAACAGAAAAATTATCGCCAGGTTTTGGAAAACCGGTGGAGGTATTCTTGAAAACTTTTATTTTCCAAAGAGGCATTGATATCATGAAAAGGCTGACTTTCTCACGAAAGATCATCCTGATTTCAGCCGTTTTTTCCATCCCGATCCTGATTCTGACCTATCAGCTGATCATGCAATTTATGGGTACAATAACGCATACACAGTCTGAACAGGCGGGTATTGCCTATTTAGCACCAACTCTGACTCTTTTGAAAGATATTCAACAGCACCGCGGTGCTTCAAATACCTATCTTTCCGGGGACGCTTCATTTAAAAGCACCATGCAGCAAAAACAAAGCAGCATCGTTGAGGATATCTCAGCGATTGATGCGGCTGATCTTTTATACGGGGAAAAATTGAAAACCAGCAGCCAGTGGGCTGTCATCAAATCAGACTGGCAAAAACTGCTGGGACAGGTGGAGAATCTCACAGCAGCTGAGAGCACCCGCAGCCACACAGCATTGATTGGAAAAATCTTAGCCTTTCGAATTTATATTGCAGATCAGGCTTCGATAACCCTGGATAGTGATCTCGATTCATATTATATTTTGAGTGCCATGGTGGAACACTATCCGCAGGCCGCAGAATACCTCGGTCAAATGCGTGCCTATGGATCTGGCGCTGTAGTGGACGGGGTGATTGACAATAATGAACACGCCCAGCTGGAAATGTTAAGCAGCCTGGCAAGCCAGAGTATAAAAACTGCATCAGAAGGCCTGACCAGAGCTTATTCATATAATCCTGCCCTCGATCCTGATCTGGTGAAAGCGATCCAGGAAGCGGATGCCAGGCAAAAAGAATTTTTAAATTTAGTTCAATTTAAAGTTTTAGCGGGCAGCCTGGATGGTTTGACTTCTAAAATTTACTTCGATGCAGCAACATTATCCATCGACGCACAATTGAACCTGGTGAAACAGCTGGACAAAACTGCCCAGATACTGCTGGCAGCCAGAATCATGAATATCTTCAAAGAGCTGGTGATCGGATTTTCCCTGGCAGTATTTACAGGCTTGATCGCATGCTGGTTATTTATCAGTTTTTATTTTGCGATTGTAGATGCGTTGGAAGTATTGAAAAAATCTGCTGCCGGTTTAGCAGATGGGAATGTCAGCCAGGTGCTGGAGTATAAATCCAGGGATGAAATGGGCGCACTGGCAGATGCATTCCGGCAGATTATCTCCTACCAGCAGACAATGGCTGATACTGCCGGCAAGATCGCTGAGAACAACCTTTCACTGGCAATCACTCCCCGTTCTGAAAATGATATGCTCGGTAACTCATTCGAAAAAATGATCAAAAATTTACGCGGCATGATCACCGATGTTTCCAGGCATGCCAATTCCCTGTCAACGGCTTCATTTCAACTGGCAGAGGCTGCTGACGACTCTGGCAGAGCCATGAATCAAATTGCAACCACCATTCAGCAGGTTGCCAAAGGCACCATTCACCAGGCATCCAGTGTGACAAAGATCGCTGAATCGATCACGCAGATGTCGCGGGCGATAGAAGGGGTAGCAGCCGGTGCTTTGGAACAGGCATCAGCCATGAGCAAGGCCTCCGGGATGGCAGTCAGTATCAATCAATCGATTTCCCAGGTGACAAAAAACGCTGAGACAGTTTCCAAAGATTCAGATGAAGCTTCGCGGCTGTCCCAGGACGGCGCTAACACCGTCAGGCAGACGATCAAAGGAATGGAAGCCATTCGGACCAAGGTGAGAGTCTCGGCTGCCCGCGTCGAAGAAATGGGTTCACGGTCCGAAGAAATCGGCAAGATTGTTGAGACAATCGAAGATATCGCTTCACAAACCAACCTGCTGGCGCTGAACGCAGCCATTGAGGCTGCACGCGCCGGTGAACAGGGGAAGGGTTTTGCTGTAGTGGCAGACGAGGTCCGGAAACTGGCGGAACGGGCCAGCGGCGCAACCCGCGAGATCGGCGGGCTGATCAAAGGCATACAAACCTCTGTTTCTGAAGCTGTCAGTGCAATGCACGAATCTGCCAGTGAAGTGGAATCCGGGGTGAAACTTGCCAATTCTGCCGGTGAGGTCTTAAATAACATTCTAATCGCAGCAGAATCAGTTAATAAACAGGCGCTGGAAGCCGGCGCTGCAGCCAACATGGTTGGTAAAGCTGCCAGCGAACTGCTTGGTTCGGTGGACGCGGTTTCAGCTGTGATCGAAGAGAATACATCTGCCACCGAACAAATGAATGCCAATTCAATTGAGCTGAACCAATCCATTGAGACAATCGCCAGTGTCAGTGAAGAAAATGGCGCAGCAGTGGAAGAAGTATCAGCCTCGACAGAAGAAGTCTCTGCCCAGGTGCAGGAGGTTTCGGCTTCTGCAGCAACATTGAAAGTGTTGGCTGATGAATTGTTAGGCATTGTCTTAAAATTCCACCTTTAGGTGATAAAAAAGGACACCGGCCGGTGTCCTTTTTTATCCGGTTTTTTTTCCGGCATCCTGCTATTTATAAAAAATGCGGTAATATTAATGATTATTAAGGCTGATATTTCGTTGTGATTATAAGCATAATCAGGCCTTTTCCAATATAAGGGCTGATGAACCAATTCAGCACTTAATAAAATGTTATACTCATGCTATATTTAATACTCAGCGAAGTTAGATTAACGCTGGAGGAACAACATGGATGATCTGGTTCAACAAGGAATAAATTCATTTAAGGCTGGTAATTACACCATCGCCAGGGAAAAACTGACAGAGGCGGTTCGTATTGACCCTGACAATGAACGGACCTGGGGTTACCTGTACAATGTGTGTGAAAACGATGTTGACCGGTTACAATGCCTGCGCCAGATGATACGGATCAATCCGAAAAATTTTAAAGCCCTGGCAACCCTGGAAAAATTGGAAGCTATCATCCCGGAAGAGGCGGCTGCTGAAGTTACCCCCATTGTCATTCGCGAAGATGTCCCGGCCTCAATCCTGAAATCTATCACTTCATCCAACAAAGAGATCAGTGATGATTCTGGTGTGGATCCCCTGCAAGCCACAGAAATTCTGCGAGAAATGTTTCAAAAAGAGGCTGCCCAGTCTCCCGCCCCAACAAGGGTTGAAGAAAAGCCGACCGGACCACTGGCATTTCTTGGGACTGGTTACACACCGGTTATCCTGTCAATCCTGGTCCTGATCATCGTCATTTTGACTTTTACACTTTGGCTTGTCAATATCGGCCGGAACGGGCAGGGGCCGCTTTCAAGTCTTGCCACAGCCACCCTTACTCCAACGAACACTGCGACCTTTACAGCCACTTACACCGCTACTGCAACGGACACTCCCACATTTACATCCACCCCCACATTTACTAAAACACCCACACCCGGGAATACGTTAACCCCCAGCCAAACCGAAACCGCCAAACCGAGCTTAACCCCATCAAGGACCCTCAGCCCAACCATTACTCCATCTAAGACAATAACCCCATCCCGTACCCCGCGCGAAACACTCTGGCCGTCTCGTACACCTGCCCCAACCAATACGCATATCCCGACCGTCAAACCGCTCAAAACTCCTGTACCGGTCCAGGCACTTCCAAGCATAACTCCTACCGTTGCCGCTGTTACCTTCGCTGAAATATGTAAAAATATGTCAACAATGACATTAATCCAGCAGACTGACTGGATGGATGCCCATCCCTTCATGCGGGTTGGCCCCTGGCGGGGCAAGGCAGTAAATTATATGCAGGGAAATGCGATTTACATTCTTGTCAACGGCGTTCAAAAATATCCATTTGGATCAGATATGATCTTTATCTCACCAAAAGGCTCGTATGTGATGAACAAGACCTACGATTTTTATGGACAGCTTATCACCTTTGAAGCCTCCGGCGAATTCTGCCATGGCGTGATCCAGGCGGATGAGAGAGAAATACAAAATAAGGTTGTCAACCCCTAGTTTTTCCCCGATAATCCAAAAAACTCCCCGGTCAATTCAAGATCGGGGAGTTTTTATTATTCCACTTCAATACTTTCCACCCTCAGTTCATCCCCGCGGCTGACCCTGACATGCGAGCTTCCGCAATTCGGGCAGGAAAAAGTCCGTTCAACCGGCTCAAAAGTATGGGTGCAGTCATGACAGCGCATTTCAGTCGGAATTCTTTCAAAATGCAGCACAGCCCCCTGCGCGATCGTCCCTTCGGCGATCATATCCCAATAAAATTGGACTGAATCGTCGACAGCCATGGCAAGCCGGCCTATCACCAGGTTGATGTCAGTCACCCGTTTGGCATTGGCTTTGCCAGCTTCCCGTAAAGAAATTTCCAGGATTCCCTGGGTAATGGCTAATTCATGCATGGTTATTTCCAGTAAGTGTATATTTGATTGACATGACAATGTATTTTAACACCTCCGGCAGAATATTTGGGAAAATCCTGCCCCAGGCAAACAGGCAGTAAATTAAAGTGTTTCTTCAGGCTAAAATCGGCTGGCAAAAAAAACTATTTCATATTTTAAGCGTATTACACGGCCTCAATTCCCCCGGTATTACTTAATTCCAATGTCATGTGACAATGGTGACGAATGTCATAATTGCCAGACTACAAATTAATGATAAATTAATAGAATAATTATTTATAAACCCAGCTAATATTTTAATGAATAACCTATTAGCCTCGCTAATAGTTAAAAATATTTTGAGTTCGGGAGGAGGTTGTTATGAGCGATTCCAGTTTGGAACATGCCATTAGGGAGCATGGGGTTTCGCGTAGAGATTTCCTGAAGTTCTGCTCATTGATGGCAGGAACGCTGGCACTGAATGTTTCCTTTGGGCCGAAGATCGCCAAAGCCCTGGAAGCAGCCAAACGTACACCGGTCGTATGGTTGGAATTTCAAGACTGCGCAGGAAATACTGAAGCTCTGCTGCGAGCATCGAGGCCGACTGTTTCAGAATTAATCCTCGATGTGCTTTCCGTGGATTACCATGAAACCATCATGGCTGCTGCCGGTGCCCAGGCAGAAAAATCTCGTGAGGATGCTGTCGCTGCCGGCGGATACCTGCTGGTCGTGGAAGGGTCCATCCCAACCGCGGAGAACGGTATCTACTGTACAGTCGGCGGACG
>CAZBRI010000050.1:4867-11543 GCA_964494055.1 uncultured Anaerolinea sp. | reverse complement strand
GAACAGTCGGGAGAAATAAAGCGGATAACCAGGCCGCTTTGAAGGTTGCCTTATACATATTGTCAGTTAAAGACTGAAATTCCTGCAGGTTTTCAGGTTCCCGTCCAAGAGCCTTGACCACGCGCACACCTTGAATATTTTCATTGTGAGCACCGGTGATTTTGCTATTCGCTCTGCGTGATTTTCGAAATTCGATAAGAATATTTTTCCGGAAATTGAACGCAATAATGGCCAGGATCGGTAAAACAGCCAGAACAATCAAGGCGAGTTTCCAGTTGATAATAAACATGAATACAGTTGCCGTACTTATATTCATGATCGCCCAGGTTGTATCAACCAGGCCCCATGTCATTAAATCTGCCACACGTCCAGAATCCGAGGTTACCCTTGCAATGAGCCTGCCGACTGCATTGATTGAATAATATGACAAAGATAATTCCTGTAGATGATCAAACATTGATTTTCTTAAATCATATTGAATTCTTTCTCCAAGTACACCCGCCAGGTAAATGAATGTGAAAACCATGGCTGATTGAATTACTTGGAGTAATCCGTATAAACCGGCTAATTTCCAAAGAATTTGGACATTTTTTTGGGTAATAGAGAGGTCGATAATATTCTTGTTTATATAGGTAAAAAAAGAATCCATTATAGAGGTTAATGCGATGGTGATAATGAATCCAATAACCCACTGCCAATGAGGTTTGAGAAGTGAGACTATTCTATTAAAGATTGGTGCAGTTAAGGCACTGACGTGTTCTTCTTCTTCAATTTCTATAAGTTCTACATCTGTGGACATAAAGTGTTCTCCAAAAATAAATCCGTCTACGACAATTTTATATGGATAAAATCTCGGATGATAATTCTTCGTCGACCCTTGTTTGTATATCAAATATTCTCTTGTATACACCAGACTGGTTTTTAATTAATTCATCATGTCTGCCATGCTGAGTAATCTCACCACCATCAAGAACCAGTATCAAATCTGCATTCATGACTGATTGAATACGGTGTGCAATAATAAAAGTAGTCCTGTTTTCCATCAATTTTGAAAGAGCATCCCGGATTTCTGCTTCTGTCTGCATGTCAACTGAGGAAGTAGAATCATCAAATATCAAAATGCGGGGATTTTTCAATAATGTTCGTGCGATGGAAACACGCTGTTTCTGACCACCGGATAGGGTGACGCCTCTTTCTCCAACGATAGTGTCGTAAACATCGGGGAATGAAACAATTACATCGTGAATAGCTGCAGCTTTTGCAGCAGAAATTATTTCTTCATCAGATACAATTCCTCGAACACCGTAAGAAATATTTTCGCGGATACTCCTGCTGAATAAAAAAGGTTCCTGTTCGACAATGCCGATTTGATCACGTAAATATGAAAGAGAATATTCTTTCAGGTCAATTCCATCCAGATAAATATTTCCGCTGGTATATTCATGAAATCTTGGGAGCAGGTTGATTAATGTTGTTTTTCCAGATCCCGTTGAACCTAGCAGTGCGACAGATTTTCCGGCCGTAATTTCAAAAGTGATATCTTTTAAGACCAGGGTAGTGCTGTCGGAATAATTAAAACTGACCTTGTCAAATTTCAAATTTCCTTGGAGGCTGCCAGCTGCAGGAACTATTCCGACGGTTAAATTTTCCCTGTTCTGTTTAATTATTTCGACCAATCTTCCGTAAGAAACCATTCCTGTTGAAGTTTGAACAATCAATCTTCCTAAATTTCTTATGGGCCAAATCAACCAGACGACTAATCCTACATACGCAAGGTAAGTGCCAACACTGATTTCACCATTAATCGCCATTATCGCTGCAAAGATAAATCCGCCAAGCATTTGGAAACCAAGAACAATATCTGATAATGGCCAAAACAAAGAGTGCATCAATAAAAGGGCTTTGCCTTTTGTAAACTTCTCTTTATTTTCTTTCTCAAATTTTGAAATCTCGTAATCCTGGCGGGCAAATGCCTTAACTACTCTAACACCTGAGAGATTTTCCTGTAAGGTAGTCGATAAGGCGGCCTCTTGTTCTTGATACTTTTCATACCTTTCGGTTACCCGTTTAAAAAACCAAAAAGAAGCGATGAGCATGAATGGAATAACAATGACAGAAATTAAGCCTAATTTCCAATTCATAAGGAGAATCGCTGTGAAATTGATAAAGAAAAGAAGGATAATTCTGCCAACGCCAATCGCTTGTTCACTAAAAAATCTTCTTAGGGCATCCACGTCGGAAGTCACTCGTTCGATTAAGTCCCCTGTTGGGGTAATACTGTGATATGAGAAACTTAATCGTTGAATATGGTCAAACAAAAAATTACGCAGACGCCTGGCAATATTTTCAGCAGTATAAGCTGCCAATTTTCCGGATAAATATGCAAAATAGCCTTCAATGGAGGCCAATCCTACGAAACAGGCAGCAATAATTTCGAAGGTTAAATGCAAATCATTTCTGATCGGGGATGAATTACCAAGAACGAGATCGGCAAAATATCGAAGAAGAAGAAAAGTGGCTGTTTTAGCTAATGCTGAGACTGATTGTGCAGCAACTGCTCCGCCATAGGAGATGTGATAATCCTCCATGACCTGCCACAGACCTTTTAATCTATTACCGGAAATTGCCATTCTAAAATCAAAGTAAGTAAGATCTTTTTGATGATTGTCAATTGTCATATAAAACCCTATAAATAAAAATGGATAAAAAAACACGGTGCTCGAAGGCACCGTGTTTTAATTGCTCAAAAGAGTAAAAATTAAAATAATTTGGCACGCTTCAAAGAAACACAAATACATACTGTCTCTACATTTTTAACAGACTGATATTCCATAAAGCGAACCTCCTTATCTTAGATTAATTTCTTATTTAGTTTATCACTTATATTTCTTGAATGTCAAGCAAATTGCATCATATTAATTTGTATGAAAAATAATTTTCTTTCATTTATTAAAAATTATTCTTGTAATGGTAATGATAAAATCAATAAATCTTGGAGTATTTGCATTGAAAGCTTATCAAGTATTTGAAAACTATTTTGATGAAATTGAAATTCCTGAAGTGGGTTCTACTTTAGATTCAATTACGACAGAACTGCCGCAGGGTTTATATACAACATTCCGTACATTCGAAAATCGTAAAAAAGCTGTAGATATTCATTTCCATTTAGGCCGACTATTCAATCATTTAGCGGATGATAAAATAACGCCAAGTGTTCAACCTGAAACTCTATTAATGAATTTGAGACAAATATTATCGTCTATGGATGGGGGAGATGTAAAGATTAGATTGATTTTATCGCTTAGTGATACCCCCGGACAGGTTTATTTTCTTATTGATAAGTTGGCAGTGATTGATCAGAAAATATATGAAAGGGGGGTGGTTGTAATTACATCAAGAACGCATAGAAATAATCCGAGGCTAAAATCAACCGCATTTATTCAAAAAAGCCAGGAAATCCGTGAACTATTAAAAGAGCAAAACATTTACGAAGCCATCATGATTGATCAAAATGATCGGATGCTCGAGGGTATTACGAGTAATTTTTATGGAGTAATTAATAACAAAATAAGGACAGCCAGGGATGGAATATTGTTAGGAGTGACGCGAAAGGAGGTCATAAGACTATGCCGGAAAATCGGATTGGAAATTGACTACAATCCATTGCGCATAGCCGATCTTAATCAAATTTCTGAAGCATTTATGACTAGCAGCTCGAGAGGGGTAGTTCCAATTGTGAAAATTGATAGTGTTGTCATAGGGAATGGTAACCCTGGTCCCTTAACAACTCATCTCAAGAATGAATATGATCAATATATATCAAAAAAAGTTGACTATATTTAGACTTCGTTCGCAAGATTATTAATCCATTTTTTTGAAAAATATCGCCTCAATCCAAAAATAAATTTAGTCAATTCCTCCGAATAAATCAATAGGTAAACATACTGAATTGGAAGGTATAAATAAAATGCACCTATAGCTGTCAGGGGAACTCCAACAAGCCATATAACCAAGCCATCCAATATGAGAGAATACATCGTGTCTCCTCCGCTGCGAAGAGCACCAATAATAACCACCATATTTGCAGCGCGCATCCAGATTGCTAGGCCGGCGATACTCATAATATTGTAAGTATTTCGAATAACATTCGGGGAGACATTAAACAAACTAATTAATGGCATGCGTAATACTAATAATAATAATCCAATAAAAATACCAACAAATACTGCCAGGCCGATTGACCTGCCTGCATATTCAAAGGCAGATTTTTCATCTTTTGCGCCAATTTTATTTCCGACTAGAATCGCAGTTGCACTTCCTAATCCGATAAAAAATATGAAAGCCATATTATCAATCGTCATATAAATATTTATTGCGGCGATAGATTCTGTGCCCATTCGTGCAAAAATAATATTGTAAGTAGTTATTCCAAAGGACCAAAATATCTCATTTAGGGCGACTGGAATCACAGGTTTAATAATTTTCCATGCAAAAATAAAATCAAATTGCAAAAGATCTGTAAGTGTCGCAGCGGCAGGCGAATAATTAAGTAGATATACTCCAAAAAGTAAAATGGCACATTCTAGAAAACGAGCGATGACATTTGCGATGGCTGCACCATTAACTCCAATTTCTGGAAGACCGAATTTTCCAAATACCAGGGTGTAAGTGAAAAAGGCATTCACAAAAAGCGAAATCACTGAGGCTGCTACCGGCAAACGAACATTTCCTGTAGATCGTAATACGAAAACATAAGCAAAGGTAATCGCAAAGAAAAAGTACCCCCAGCTGAAGATTCTCAGGTATTCAGCCCCAACAGAAATCACATTTCTATCTGTGGAATAAATAGATAATATTGCTTCAGGAAAAAATTGAGAGGCAATAAAAAATAACAAAGACATACTCAAGGAAAGGCGGAGCGTCAGGCTTAATACTTTTCGTATATTAACAATATCTTTTTTCCCCCAAAGCTGGGCCGTAAATATCCCGGTTCCGCTGCTCAAACCGAAAAGAACGAGGTTCAATAAGAAATAAACCTGGCCGGCGAGACCTACTGCTGCAACAGCTGTATCTCCTTTTTGACCGATTATGATAATGCTCGCCATATTTAATGATGAAAAAACAAGGTTTTGCAGCGTGATTGGTATGGCAATATGGAATATTTTTGAAAAATATTCTTTATCATTATAAAAAGTATAGATTGATCTAAAACCTGTGATGAATTTATTCAAAATGGATTCCTGAAGTAATGAAAAAGCTGTATTGAAATTTAATAGTTTTATTTCTTATTATCGAAGATGTCAAAATAACCTTTATCCAATTCATCATCAGATAGGTGAGCATATCTCTGGGTTACTGAGATATTCGAGTGCCTAGCCAATTCCTGTGCTAATTTTAAATTTCCGGACGCTCTCAATACTGTGGTCACAAAATAATGCCGAAATGAATGTGGAGTGATTTTACCCTGTGATTCTTCTCCCAGGAACTGCTTTACCCGCTCAACGATAATATTTCTACCCGTGGTTGGTGTGATGGGTTTTATCTTTGATCCTGCGCCTTTGTCATGCCGTGAAAATAAAGGTAAAGATGCAAGTGTCTTGCCAGATTTCCCGTCCATTGTGCTGCGAATTCTTAAATATTCACGCAATAGTTCCATAGATCTAATTGAAAACCGGATAACAGCTTGTTTGTTGCCCTTTCCTATAATAACAGCTCTGCCTTCATTCCAATCAATGTCACCGCGTCTTAAATTGCATGCTTCGTGTACGCGCAGTCCTGTATCAGATAGAACTACTATAAATGCCCGATCACGCAAATCGCGTAACCTTTCTGGATCTTCAACTGCAATAGTCATTGAAATAATCGATTGTATAAGACTCTCGATTTCGCTTCTTGGAAATTGGGGCAGCCTATGTCCAATTTTCCTTGAACGCATGCGAACAATTTCCTTCATACGGGGCAGGTTGATCTCGGAAAGTTTTTCTGCTGATAAGTAATTAAAAAATCGATTAACTGCAGAAATATACAATTGTTCCGATGCTGGTGAAAAAGTTTTTAATTCTTCCAGGAAGCGGGGCAGGGTGTCTTCATTTACAACACTGATATCATTTTTATCCACTTCAATATGATTTTTTTTAAGAACTTCCATAAATAGGTTTAAGCCTTTTTTGTAACTAAGGGCAGTATTTAAACTGCGGGATTGTTCAACCAATTTTATGAAATTATCTACAGCATATTTTATGGTTACATTATTATTTGAGTTCATCGTAAAACCCTTATCATGTAGAAATGTTACCGCACCATTATTATGTAAAAATTTTGCAAAATAATGTCACAATTGATATTATATCATGCTTGCGGTAATTATACTTATCGAAACCATAAAATATATTCCACCATTTTTCCAATCTACTCAATCCCCCACAAGACAACACTGGCAGTATTCAAACATATGATGCTTAGTTCTATATATATTTATCCCATCTCTTCAGTTAAATCTTCCCGATAAGATATAAATTTAAATATCGATAAATTTCAGTAAATAATATCGCAAATATTCAGCATATCCGTGGAAGCAGTTCACCTGTCAGCACATCCACCACCCTGGTGGATCCAAAATTTGTTTTCATCAGTACGCGGTTTTTGGGTGATTCGGACACTAATCCTATCACCACAG
>CAZBRI010000050.1:0-4857 GCA_964494055.1 uncultured Anaerolinea sp. | reverse complement strand
ATATTTGGATTTTTTCATCTCTGCCAACACTTTTTGAGAATCTCTTTCTGATACTATGACAACAATTTTTCCTTCATTGGCAATATAAAGTGGATCAAACCCTAGCATTTCGCATACTGAAGCAACGGAAGGCTGTACAGGAATCGAATCCTCATTTATTGTGATGCATACTTGTGATTGATTTGCAATCTCATTTAAGGTGGTAGCCAACCCCCCTCTTGTTGGATCTCTCATAACGTGAATTTCATCACTGATTTTGATAATACTTTCAATCATGTGATTTAACGGCGCTGAATCGCTTTGAATGTCAGACTCGAAACCCAGCTCTCCCCTTGCGCCTAATACAGCAATGCCGTGATCACCCAGGTTTCCACTTAATATAACCATATCTCCTGGCTTTGCCTCTCTGCCGTTTATATTAATACCAGGGAAAAGTGTGCCAATTCCTGTTGTATTGATGTAAATTCCATCAGCATGACCTCGCTGCACAATTTTGGTATCGCCGCTGATTATTGATACTCCAGCTTCGTCGGCTGCTTTTTGCATCGAATTAACAATTGTTTGTAATACATCAAATGAAAAACCTTCTTCGATCACAAAGCCAGCCGTCATATATAAAGGTTTGGCTCCCATCACTGCAACATCGTTTACTGTCCCGCAGACTGAGAGATGGCCTATATCTCCACCAGGAAAGAATAACGGAGACACGACATGTGAATCAGTACTGATCGCCATTCTTCCAGCCGGAACATCGAAAACCGCTCCATCATCACCAGAATTTATGTATGGATTATTAAATACTGGCATAAATATTTTGGATACCAGATCTGCGCTCATTTTACCGCCTGAGCCGTGTCCCATGACTATTTGTTTATTATGCGGCAGAGGTACTGGGCAGACGGCCCCTTCCATTTCAATATCAGTCATGATTTGTCCTCGGTTTTATTTATTTCGACCATATTTGTAATATGCAGCACATGAACCTTCAGAGGATACCATCGTGGCACCCAGCGGGTGCTCTGGTGTACAGTCCCCGCCGAATGCAGGGCAATTTAATGGCTTTTTAAGCCCCTGCATGATGGATCCTGCAATGCAGATCTCAGATTCCCTGGATCTAATATTTTGAACTTCAAATATCATTTCAGCGTTGTACTCGTTGAATTCCGGCCGTAAACACCATCCAGATTGAGGAATGATTCCAATCCCCCTCCACGCACGGTCGCAGCTCATAAAAACTTTATTGATCATTTCCTGGGCAGGTATATTTCCCTGGAATGTAACCGCTCTAGAATAAGAATTAGTTATCTCTTGATTATGCCCATTTTCCAGCGATCGAATAATATTTAAAATTCCATTGACGAGATCCAGTGGTTCAAAACCGGTGATTGACATTGGTACATCATACTTCTTTGCCAGATCCGGGTATTCATGGTAACCCATAACTGTGCAAACGTGTCCAGCCAACAGGAATCCCTGGACTCTATTTTGTTGCGAACCGAGAATCGTTTGTATAGCTGGCGGCACCCGAACATGTGACACAAGAATACTGAAATTATTTAGCCCTAAAGATTTGGCATGCATGACAGCCATAACATTTGCAGGAGCAGTAGTTTCAAAGCCTATCGCAAAAAAAACTACTTTTTTATTTGAATTTTCCTGGGCAATTTTGACTGCATCCAAAGGTGAATAAACAACACGAACATCACCACCTGCCGCTCTGATTGAGAATAGATCTTTTTCAGAACCCGGAACTCTTAGCATATCCCCATATGAAGTAAAAATTACATCCGGCATAGCAGCTATCGCCAGGGCGCGGTCAATTTGTTCAAGCGGGGTTACGCAAACCGGACAGCCTGGCCCATGAACTAATTCAATTTCAGGAGGCAGTAATTGATCAATTCCATAACGAACAATAGAATGAGTTTGGCCTCCGCATATTTCCATTATTACCCATGGCTTTGAAATTATTTTTTTTATTTCTTGAATGACGCCTTTCACAAGATGGGCATCACGATATTCTGTAACATATTTCATAATTCACCTGTTTGAATTAGAAAATTTCTATAGATTTTCTGATCCAATCTCATCGTTTATGTTTGTGATTTCTGCTAACATTTCAAGTGTTTCCAAAGCTTCTTCTTGACTTAAAATATTTAGTGCAAAACCAACATGGATGATTGTGTAATCTCCAATTTTTGCTTCTGGAACATAAGATAAACAGGTTTCTCGCAGTACACTTCCTCCGAAATCGATTTTACCCATCAATAATCCATTTTTTTCATATATATCAGTTATTTTTCCAGGTACACCCAGGCACATGATATCCTCCAGTTTATTTGATTTGAACACTAGCAATGGCCGCCTGCCCAAGGGCTATCCCGCCATCGTTTGTTGGAAATTTTGTGTGGTAAAGCACATCAAATTGATTGGTTTCCAATAATATTTTTGTTTTTTCCAGCAGAGTTATATTTTGCCAAACTCCTCCAGATAGTGCAACAATATTTAGTCCTGTATCAGAGCGAATATTTTTGCACATATTTGAAACCATAAGAGCTATCCCGTTATGGAATTTACTGGAAATAGTGTTTACTGAAATATTCCCGGCTAAATCTTTTAAAATTGAATTTATTACGCTCTCCCAGGAAATTAAGGTTTTTGAAATACCAAATTCATAATACCCTGTTTCTTCCGGGTCCTGATGTGCCTCCAATTCAATGGCTGCTTGTCCTTCGTAACTGACTATTTTTTTGATACCGCATAAAGCCGAAACGGCATCAAATAAACGTCCCATGCTGGAAGTCATTGGTGTATTGATCTGTTTTGTTAGTTGATTGTACAACATATTTTTTTCGTGTTCTGCAAATCCCAAATTTTTAACAATCAGCTCATCAATGTCTACGCCTATTGTGTGAAGCAGGCTGAAGGCTACCCTTGAAGGTTTCTTTATAGAGGCATCCCCGCCTGGTAATGCGAATGTTTCTAAATGTGCCATCCTTGTGAATTCTTTATAACTGCAGCACAAGAACTCCCCACCCCAAATTGTTCCATCGATACCATAGCCGGTTCCGTCAAAGGCTGAACCTATTACAGGTTGATCTGCCGGTATCGATTTCTCGATCATTAATGAAGCGATATGTGCATGATGATGCTGGACTCCAATAGACTGTAGATTATCTGATTGTGAGCGATTCATTGCATAACGGGTAGAAAGATAATCAGGATGCAAATCGTATGCAATCAATTCAGGTTTTATCCTGAATATATTTTCAAAATGGGTTATTCCATTTTCGTAAGAGAGCAGGTTTTCATAATTATCAAGGTCGCCGATATGATGGCTCAAAAATGCAAAATTTTCTTTTGTAAGGCAAAAAGTATTTTTTTGTTCGGCACCGCATGACAGAATGGAAGGAAATTTTCCAATTAATTTGATCGGAAGAGGGGCATAACCTCGGGATCTGCGAACGGGAATTGCGTCATTATTGAAAATTCTATAAACTGAATCATCATTGCGAATATGAATTTTTCTGTTGTGGAGTAAAAAAGCGTCAGCTGCAGTTCCCAATTTATTTATCGCATCTTCATTATCGATACAGATAGGCTCATCGGTAAGATTGCCGCTCGTCATGATCAAATAATCAGGAAACCCATCTTCTTTTTGCATCAGCAATGCATGTAAGGGTGTGTATGGCAGCATTACCCCAAGAGAATTTTGGCCGGGAGAAATTAAATTCACCGGGACATTTGGATTGATCACTTTGAGAATGACAATAGGATGAGCCGGGGATTCTAAAAGATCAATTTCATTTTTGGAAATTTGACAATACTTTGAGACCGTTTTAATATCTGCCATCATAACCGCAAATGGTTTTTCATATCTTTTTTTTCGACCACGCAGCAAGGCGATTGGTTCATTTTTTGTCGCATCACACATCAGATGAAAGCCGCCAAGACCTTTTACAGCAATTATCTTCCCTTCCTTAATTAAATCCCTGGTCTTTTTGATAACATCAATTTGACCCTCGTAATCAATATAATGTTGGGAATCCTGGATTAAATTAGATTTATTGAGCCAGATTATGGGACCGCAATTTGGACAGGCTATTGGTTGAGCGTGGAATCTACGGTTAGCAGGATCTTCATATTCTTCCAGGCATTCAGGACACATTTGAAATTCTGCCATTGTCGTATTGATTCGATCATAAGGAATGTCCTTGATAATGGAGAATCTGGGGCCGCAATTCGTGCAATTTATAAAAGGATACAAATAGCGTCTATCTTCCGGATTAAATAATTCATTAAGGCAATCGTTACAAAGGGCCAGATCAGGTGAGATTGATTGGAATTGGGTTGGATCAGATACAGAGGAAATGATTTCGAAATTTACGTAACCATTATATTTTTTCTCAGTAAATTGGATATCGTCGATGATTGAAAGCGGCGGCGCATTGCTTTTGATCATTTCAGTGAATATCGGCAATATTTTTTTATCCCCTTCAATCCATATCTCAACACATCCTGTCGTGTTTTTTACCCAACCGGTAAGATTTTTGGATAAAGCCAGGTTGTAAATAAACGGTCTAAAACCTACCCCCTGTACAATTCCTGTCACCTGGATATGGTAAGCGGTTTTTACATCCATATTTATTTAATATTCGAAAGTATCCATTTAAACCATTCTGATAAGCCTTCACCTGTTTGACAGGATACCTCGAATTGAACAGCATCAGGATTTAATATCTTTATACCTGTCTTGAAATATTCAGTTCGAAATGGCACATATGGAAGCAGATCTATTTTATTAATTACAACCGCAGATCGGAAGAGCACACGTCTGAACTCCAGTCACCTGAAGCTATC
>CAZBRI010000049.1:0-11802 GCA_964494055.1 uncultured Anaerolinea sp. | reverse complement strand
TCCTGACTGTGCGACATGCTCCGGAATAGGTGTGCGACATCACCGGAATTCGCAGCACAGGGAAATGCAACTCGAATTTTTTTTGGGAAAGAGCTAACCTCTTTGCCTGATGAATGGGTTGTCCTTTATAAACATCGCTTTTCAGCCTTAGCTTATATCGCAAGCGGGGGATACACAAAGCACCAAATGTATCCCGATTTTTTCTACTCAACGCTTCAATTATTTGAAAGGATTCTCGACTTATTCCCTACCCTATTTTCAACTCGGTTGCTCGTAGTGCTAAAAAAACAAATAAATCTGGAAATTTGATAACAAATAACACTCCTAAGATAAAATCCCGTCAAAACATAATTACAAGCAATATTCAGAAATCGATTCAACCTATAAATAATATCCGAGGATCAAAATAATGACCCTGCCAGAGAAAATTTATTGTTTTCGAAGTGCCTTGCGAATTAGCATTCAGTTAAATAATAAGTAAATGCTCGTTACCCTCCAGAATTAATCATTGATCGTGTCACTTGTGCATTTAAAAATTTCACCTGATGGGGCTGTGATCTTAACAGGCCATTCGCTTTTATCAATTTTATATTTCAACAATTCTTTATCGATCAAATGCAACGATGATTGAGCTAGATAATTGGACATGTGGAAAGCCTGCCAGGATTGATCACCTGGGTCTGAAAAATTATAATTTTTTACGCAGGCTAATACTGCTCCAAGCCTTTCCTGTGCCTTACTCCCTGCCGTGGATTGTTCAAATTTTGTAACAATTGCAGGAACAAGATCAGTCGACAGGGAAGCCAGGTAACCTACATCAAAAACCTTTCCTTCCTCATAACGGGAAAAGTTTTTCTGAAATATAAATGCATCAACATTAAGCAAAGAAATGGTGACCGCAAATCCCAATATGGATATCAGCGCCGCGAAAATAAAATATCTTTGCCCTTGAATCAGATCCAGGCTTACAACAATCGCCAGGAGAACAGCAATCCAGATCATAAACACATGCGTGTAAGTCCGAAGACGGGTGAAGCCATAGGCATTTTCATACAGATTAATTCTCTGATAGGCCGAAACAAGAATAACACCGACAAGCACCAATAACATTACACCTAACACTGAAAAAATTGATTTACGTTGAGGACTATTCCGTGATGTAAGTGAAGTCAGTCCCAAATAAAGCAGGAGGGCAAAAAAAGCCACCCCAGCCAATTCACCAAAACCATTTCTTGCATATTCGGCATATGTAAATCCTGCCTGTGAAATATTATTCTGACCGCCAAAAAAATATTGGAACTGCACAATCACGAATGAAGTGAAAAGCAGCACGACGCTGCCAAGGATCATACAGGCTTCGGTAAATCCACAAAATGGAGATATGAATGGTTTATCCAATCCGAATAATTTTTCATCACCCGAACGCTTTGCTGCGTGAAGAATTATCCCGCCAAAAAAATATGCCAACACTAGACTATAGCAAACTCTGAAAACAACTTCCGGCAGGTTTTCCATGCGAAACAGGTTAATTAATTCATTCACCCGGATCGAATAGATTTTATCTGCAGAAGCTAACATTGCCGCAAAGAAGGTCACAACCGGGATAGCAAGGGCCAGTCCGCGGACAACAGGCCAGAAATTTCTTCCTTTTCTTGCTGTCTGGTCTGGTTCTGAATTATTTCTGCGGGTTTCCATGGCAAACAGGAAAAAACCGCTCATCGCGCTCCGGAAGAGGTCCAGGCCGCGTGAAAGATAATCCACAAACCCATAACGATAAAATTGGCCGCCAGTGAATGAAACAACCAGTCCGGCTGTCAAAAAAAGTGTAAATCCGACCGATAAGACCACTGTTAATGGTTCCATTCGCAGGAAAGTCATCACCGCAAAAAACAATATCAAAGGAATCAATATAAGAGATCTGATGGAAATGCGGATATTATCCAGCTTCAAGAGAATAAAACCGATCAGAAGTGCTGCTGTGATGAAAACTAAAAACGAAACACCCGGTGTATGCTTGAAAAAAAGGTAGTCAAATAACCAACCAAGAAATACAACTGAAATCCAAAGACGAGCAGGCTGCTTTTGCATTTTTCCTCCGAACATCATTTTCTATAAAGAATACTCATTCCGGGCTTTCAGACTCTCTCTGATAGATTTTGATGGTGTTTTAAAGTGACTTCATCAAGCATAGTATAGTTTTATTCAATAATTTGAGCAAATATTCCTTGCCTGATTGGTTGAGGTCATGGTAAATACCACTATTGACATCCAATTAAGATTATGTAATACTAGTTTTATTGTATGGGGTCGAACACATTTATTTCTTTGCTATCTTTTAGATAGAAGGAGGTGATGTCTCTTATGGACAGTTATAGTAGTAATCAACCAGGCACAGCGGCATCCCTCCTCGATCTTCAGTAAGGAAGCTGCTGTGCCCAACGAATACCGTCCGAAAGGGCGGTATTCTATTTTTATCGCTTAATCAAAATAAATAGTCCCGTAAACAGTTCAGCTGCCAAATTCTTCAATTCCTATTGCTTGCAATCATAGCCGGTTAACATATAATGAGGACATGTTAAATAAAGTATTGATTGCCGCTCAAAAATTATCAAAATTTCTTGTTCCGCTCGCTGCACTGGCAATTATCGCTGGATTTCTAAACATTGCCCCGGAAGGAATCCTGGGTAAGGCAGATGCCATCGGCTATGCTGTGTGTCATCGCCTTGATCCGCGATCCTTTCATGTGGACGGCCGGCAGCTGCCTCTTTGCGCCCGCTGCTCCGGCATGTATCTTGGGGCAGTTCTGGGGTTCATCTTTTTGAATTTGCGTTACCATCACAGTGCGGGCATCCCGCCTAAACCTGTATTATTTATTTTCGCCCTATTTGTCCTTGGCTTTGCTGTCGATGGCTCTAATTCATATCTATACCTGATGAAATCAGTTTATGGCGGCAGGCTTTCTTTTATCCCGAACCTGTATGTACCTAACAACACTCTCCGGCTTTTTACCGGATCCGGGACCGGGCTTGGCATGGCAGCTGCAGTCTTCTTTTCCCTAAATCAGACCATGTGGAAAGATTGGGATAATAAGCCCATCCTTGGCAGGCCGCGTGATTTTTTCATCCTGATTGCCTTGATGCTTTTAGTGGATGTACTTGTTCTCCCGGAGTGGGGCTGGATTCTTTATCCTGCTGCCATCTTGAGTGCCGGCGGTGTGCTGTTGCTGCTCAGTAGTGTTTACGGGATATTATGGGCCATGCTGATGCGGCAGGAGAACCTGTATATGCATTATGGACAGGCATGGCTGCCGCTCCTGGCTGGCTTAACAATAGCTTTGCTTCAGATTACCATATTCGATATTGTCAGGTTATGGATCACCCACACATGGGGTGGTTTTCCGCTGGGTTAATGGTTGAAAAATCAAATTCAACACAGTCAATTACGGATATAATAAATAAATGGAACTATTTCTCGGAATATTTTCAGCCTTTGGTTTATCGGCGAGCGCTGGTTTGAATGCTTATATTCCATTATTTATCATCTCCATTCTTGCACATTATACAGACTGGATAAAATTAGCCCCACCGTATGATGTACTTTCCAATCCCTGGATAAGCATTTTTCTTGGTGTTTTATTAATCATCGAATTTCTCGCTGACAAATTCCCGGCGATAAATCATATCAACGATATTATTCACACCTTTATCAGGCCTGCAGCCGGAGCTATTGTTTTTGCTGCTTCTGCCAGGGTACTGACAAATATCAGCCCGGTTTTGTCCCTGATTTGCGGGGTGTTGATCGCCGGTAGTGTTCATACTGCAAAATCGGTAGTAATTCGTCCGGCAGTCACAGCTGCAACCGGGGGTGTTGGAAATGTTCCGGTCAGTATTTTGGAAGATATTATTTCAACCTTAACTTCCCTGGCTGCCATTATTATCCCTGCTCTCGTCGCCTTTACGGTCTTGCTTATTTTACTCTGGTGGATGTTCAGAAGAGAAAAAGCAGATCGTGTTCGAACCTAACCTTTCACGGAGGAGAAAATTTTATGTCAGTACAATTCAATGATCCAGCCCCTGTTAAACCCAAAAAGAACAACACCGTAATGATCGTGGTAATTGTTCTGGTCGTCCTGTGCTGCTGCTGTTTAATTTTTAGCGGTCTGAGCTATAAATTCATATTCCCCTGGTTATGGGAAAATGGTGACAGCCTGATTGGAACCGGGATGCTGCAAAGAATAATACCCATATTCTAAACAGTCAATTTAACTCAATTAATCAACCAGGTAAACACCCTCTGAGAAATCCCCGAAGGAGGGTGTTTGTTATTTCGGAATAAAACCAGTTTTTAATATTGGGGAAGAATCGAATTTACTGCGTAATTCTGTCATTGAGAAAAGCACTTTTTCTCTGATTTTTATTGGTAGATTTGCTGATTCGAACTCATCCACATCCAGAACACTTTGTTTTCCTACAGTGTCTACCCACAGATCAAGTAATAAATCCTGGTATGAAATTACTCCGGGAGCATCCCATGTAAATGGTTGACAGATATTACAGTACCAGCCTTTGAGGGAATCATCATCCCGATCATGTATTTCGAAAACGTTGTACCATCGGTCTGAAAAGAAGGTTTCGACAAAACGGTCATTTCGTTTCAACAGGATGTCCTGAAATGGCATATCATCTCGATTAAATAAAGCCTCCAGCTGGAGAATTTTTTCCTCCAGGAAAATTACTTCACCTTGATATTCCCAGGTGATCTCACCTGTAAAATCACGTTTTCGAATTTTAATCATAGCATCTCAATTTTTTCGATACGAATTTTAATTTTTTGACCTGTCGAGGGTGACTTTTGCAGGAAAAAATACAACCCGTTAGTCAATTCAACCCTAAAATCCTGACCCCTGAATATTACATCCTTCACGACGCCTGTCAAAGTCTCGTTTTCATGAACCATCTCAGCCTTTGGACGCAATAAAAATGATCCTTCCTGACCAATCTGGAAGTTATGATTAATTTTATACTCCCACGTATCAGTACTGATACCGTCTTCTGTAATTTTCCCGTTCAGAATATTACCAAGACCGAGGAATTCAGCCGCCCAGGGATTCACGGGATTTTGTACAACTTCCTTCGGGCTTCCGCTTTGAACCACCTTTCCGTCATGAAGCAGGATTATGGTATCAGCAATTGCAAATGCCTCCTGTTGATCATGGGTTACATACACGGCAGGAATACCGCTTTTATGCAGTACATCACGAAACTCAACTGACAGACTTTCCCGCAGTGATCTATCGAGAGCACCAAGAGGTTCATCCAGCATCAACAAACGTGGAAATGGGGCGAGTGCCCGTCCAAGCGCGACTCTTTGCTGTTCGCCGCCGGAAAGATCAGTTACTTTTCGCTTTGAAAATGACCTCATGCCGGTTTGTATCAGGATCTCAACCACACGTTTGTCAATATCTGCCCCTGACCAGTTTTGCATTTGCAGTCCAAATGCAATATTCTCAGATACATTCATATGGGGGAAAAGCGCGTAATCCTGGAACATCAAACCGAATTTTCTTTGATGAACAGGCTTACCAGCCAGGTTTTTTCCCTGCCAACGGACCTCACCGCTTTCGGGGACCTCCAGCCCGGAAATAATCCTTAAGATTGTACTTTTACCGGAACCTGATGATCCCAACAGGCAGATGGTTTCGCCTTCAGCTGCTGAAAACTCAACCCCCCGCAACAATGGTTGATTCTCATATGATTTATGAATATTGATCAGTTCAAGGAGCTTTTCCATTTACTAAAAATCCCCCGAACCAGAAAATCGCAGCTGCTCAATCAAGAAAATTCCCAAACCGCACACCAACATTAATAAGGTAGCCATAGCCATCGCCTGCCCATAATTCGATCCCCCGGGTTGGGACAAAAATCGATATATGGCGGTTGGTATTGTTGGATACTCCGGCCTTGAAAGCAAAAAGGCTGCGCCGAATTCGCCCAGCGATATTGTGAAGGCAAAAGCCCCGGCAGAAACAACTGCCCTTGATATGATCGGCCAATCAATATGCAGCCATACTTTTATTGGAGAAGCTCCCAGCACTGCCGCAGCCTCCCTGTAACGCCTGGGGATTTGTGCAAGCGCAGTCTGTAAACTTCGGATTACAAAAGGCAGGGCAATGGTTGTGTGCGCAAGTGGAATTAACCAGGGAGAAATGATCAAAGGAGTAGTACCAGCCAGAAAAGGTTTATTGAAAGTCAAAATATAACCCAGTCCGAGAGTTACTGAAGATGCACCCAGGGGCAGCATTAATAATGGATCAATCCACTTTTCAATATATCCCGGATTTGAGAGAGCCAGTGCAGCTGGAAATCCCAACAGCAAGGATAACCCAACTGTCAGACCTGCAAACATGACCGAGTTTTTTACTGCCAGGATAGGCGGGATGAAAAATATGGACTTCCGCTGATTGACAAATATATCCTGATAATATTTAAAGGTAATACCGGGAACATATAGGCTCTGTGCACCCCTATCAGCATCCAGCCTGGAAATCGATCGAATGGGAAGTGAAATCATGGGCAGGAGAAAAATAATGATGATGGCAGCCAATAGAATTGACACGTACATTTTTTGCCAGGGCAATTTTGGTTTTATTAAATTATTCCAGGCAGCTCGAGGCTTAGTGGTATTGGTCACACCTGTAATAAACCGGCTGTAGATCACTGAAAATAACAACGTGCAGGCTAACTGCAAGATAGACAATAAGGATGCCGCCGGGAGATTTAATAACTGGAGAGATTGGATATAGATTTCCACTTCCAGGGTAATAAATTTTGGTCCACCCAGCAGCAAGACCACTCCAAAACTGGTGAAGTCAAAAAGAAAAACCAATAAACTGGATGCTAGTATTGCAGGCATGAGCAAAGGAACTGTAATCTTGAAAAAAGTTGTCAGCGGTGAAGCGCCTAAAATTTTAGCTGCATCAGCCAGGCGGGTATCCAGTGTTGACCAGGCATTCCCAACAATTCTAATAATGATGGAAGTGTTGAAAAAAACATGGGCCAGGATAATGATCCAAAGGCTTCCAACAATCTGAAACGGCGGGCCTGGTAATTTCAATAAATTCATGGGTATGACATTAAGCCAGCCCCTCGGACCCAGCCATGCATTAAAACCAGCCGCCACCACAATAGTAGGCAGCATGAAGGGAATAGCAGTGATGGTCCGAAAAATCGGTTTATAAAAAAAATCAAAATGAGTGAATAGGTGAGCCAGGGGTAAGCCCGCCAATAAAGTAAATATAGTAGACAGCGATGCCTGGTAAAGGGTAAACAATAAGGCATGACTTGCCCGGCTGATAAAATTAGGGGAAATTAAATTAAAGCTCTGCCCCAGGCCAAGACTTAATATCCTGGCAAGAGGATAGAAAAAAAATAATCCCAGAAAAACTGCCGGAAGCAGCCAGGGCAGCAATCGGTAATATTTTGGTAGTTTCAATGAAAAAGTTTTCAACTATCAGCCGTCAGAGAACCATAACTCTATGACGGCTGACAGTATATTAATAATTTACTGCAGAACTGCCTGTGTCCAGGCCTGAATCCAGCCGTCACGTTTGGCCGAAATATCTGCAGGGACACTTGCTGGCTGATCAGCTGGAAGTGAATATTTTGTAAAAATATCCGGCAATACTGCCATGCCATTTACAGGGTAAACAAACATACTCAACGGCATGCCTTCCTGGAAGGGGACATCCAGCATAAAGTCGACAAATTTTTCTGCAAGATCACGGTTTTTTGTGCCGGCCAGGATACCAACAAACTCCACCTGGCGGAAACATGAACCAGCTGAGCTGATCGTTCCGATCGGTGATTCGTCCAGTGGTGTACTTGAGAAAGCCACCTCGGCTGCCGGACTGGATACATATGATAAAACCATGGGTTGAGGGCCATTACCTGAGGCTGCGCTGAAATTTGTATAATAAGCTGTTTCCCATCCGTCCACTACAACAAGTCCATTAGCCTTGAGTGCTTTCCAAAAGTCAAGATAGCCGGGATCACCATATTTCTGTATCGTCGCCAGCAGGAATGCCAGTCCTGTTGACGATGTAGCAGGATTTTCTACTACCAGCGCACCAAAGTATTCCGGTTTGATTAAATCATCAAGCGAAGCTGGAACCGGAATACCATTTTTAGCGAAAAATGCCTTTGAGTAATTTATACAAACATCCGCATAATCAACAGGCAGTGCATGATTTTTGAGATCCAGTTTAAATTCATCAGGGATCTTATCGATCATCGGGGATGCATATGGTTCAAATATTCCCGATTCAAGTGCACGGGATAAAAAGGTGTTATCCACGCCATAAAATACATCTGCCAGCGGTGCATCTTTTGACAGGATGGCTTTGTTAAGTGCGGCTCCTGCATCACCGGATTTTACAAACGTAATCTTTACATTATTGGCCTGCTCAAATTCCTGGATAACCCCTTCACTTGCAGAAAATGAATCATGGGTCATCACTGTCAGAGTTCTTAACTCACCAGCCGCAGCAGCCATAACCGGAGTCGGCGGCACATCTGTGGGCAGCTGTGTAGCCTGAAGGACAGGTGCTTGTGGTACGGATGAACCGCAGGCTGTTGCGGTCAGTAAAAGACAAAATACCAACAAAGAATATACAAATCTTTTCATAGAATCCTCTCTTTGAATCATTGTTTACGGATATGAATGCATAACAACAAACCAGATTCCAGGTTAACTTTTGCGGAAATAGAAACCATCCTGTTACTCACACTTCTTGTTCGGTAAGGGATCAATGTCTCCCCTCTGAGCGGATATGCGAGGCCTTCAGTAGTTACACCTGTCACATTGGAGCCCCACGGAATAAATGAGACCGTATCATCAATTGAACCCGCAATTTCTGCTGATTGATGGATAAAAAATGCCTCAGTAATACCATCATCCAGCCTGACATCGAGGTGATCCAGAGCCGGATCAGATAATAAGGCAATATTTCCAATTTCTTGGTCCAGCCGGTCACCCAGAGCGCCGAAAATTGTGATCCTGGAAGCCCCTGATTGAACTGCGTAAGAAACTGCTAATTCAAGGTCTGTTTGATCTTTTTCGGCAGGATAACGTAACATCTCTATATTTTTCTGTTCAAAATAGTCACATTCAAACCGGGAAAGAGAATCCATGTCACCGATAATGATCTGCGGATCAATCCCAAGTAATAGTGCCTGGCGGGCGCCCCCATCCGCAGCAATTATGAAATCCCCCGGTCTGATCAACGGCCTGGTAATTTTTGGATCTTGATAATTCCCATTTGCGAAAATGATAATACTGGACAAAAAAACAACCTCCGCGGAGGTTGTTAGGAAAATACAATTCCCTCCGCCGGTATTGACCGGATCAGGTGATGCGGGTCGAAGGCACGTGCCATCCTCTCAGCCCAAGATCAGGGCTCCCCGATAGTATCAATTTTATTATTTATATTGTATCTCAAAACCAGGTGTAATACCAATTTTGCAAAAAATGCCAGAGCGGGATATTGATTTATACCGGCCCGCTTTTAGTTTCCATATATTCACCGGTTTCGACAAATATTGTTCTCTCACAAATATTGGTTACACGATCTGCAAATCTTTCAAGGTTATGAGCTGCCCATAATAACCAGTTTGCCCTTTCAATGCTGGTGGCATCTGAAATAACATAACTCATTAATTCACGGTATACCTGGTTATACAGCTCATCAACTTTATCATCTTCGGTGGGGATTATCTTTGCAGCCTCTACATCTTCATTCACAAAGGATGAAAGAGCCCGATGCAGCATACCTGTTCCTAATTGAGCCATCAATGGGATATCAATCAACGGTTTTAATAGCGGCTGATCTGCCATTCGGACATTGATCACCCCTATCCCTTTGGCATAATCACCCATTCTCTCCAATTCGCTGATCACTTCCAAAACAGATGCAATGACGCGCAAATCTCTCGCCATCGGCTGCTGGGTTGCGATCACGATCATGACCCTGCTTTCGAGGTCAAACCGTTTATCATTAATGGCTTCATCCTGCTTGATTATTTTTCTTGACCAATCAAGATCTCTTTTTTTCAGGGCATCTACTGAATCGAGCATGGCCTGTTCAACCATACTTCCCATGATAATGATTTCATCTTTTAATTCTTGAATTTCGTGTTCAAAAGTTTTTCGAGTGGGCATATTTCCTCTTAACCAAATCGTCCGGTTACATAATCTTCTGTCCGTTTATCTTTCGGATTGGTGAAAATGATCTGGGTGTGATCAAATTCGATCATCCTTCCTGACCTTTTTTCGTCTATCATCATCATTGCTGTGTAATCTGAAACACGAGCTGCCTGCTGCATATTATGCGTGACAATAATAATTGTGAAATCCTTGACAATATCATGCATCAATTCTTCAATTTTCAAGGTTGAAATTGGATCTAGTGCCGAGGCAGGCTCATCCATCAAAATAATTTCCGGCTCAACAGCCAGTGCCCGCGCGATACATAATCTCTGCTGCTGACCGCCGGACAGAGCAGCCCCTGATTGGCCCAATTTGTCCTTCACTTCATCCCATAAGGCTGCCTGCCGCAGGCTCTTTTCAACAATCTGATTTAAGTCACTTTTTGAATGAATTCCATACAAGCGGGGACCATATGCGACATTATCGAAAATTGATTTGGGGAATGGGTTTGGCCTTTGGAATACCATCCCAACGCGTCTGCGCACATCTACGACATCAATTCCCCTGGATAAAATATTTGTTCCATCAAATAAGATTTCACCTTCAAGATGAGAATTCAATGTCAGATCGTTCATGCGATTAAATGAACGCAGCAAAGTTGATTTTCCACAGCCTGATGGGCCGATGATCGCCGTAATTTTGTTGGCATAAATCGGCAGGTTAATTTCTGTTAGTGCTCTAAATTTTCCGTAATAAACCGATAAATTTTTAACATCGACCTTTGTTTGAAGACCGGTTTCCTCGAGTGAACTCATGGTTGAAGTATGTTCGATAAACATGATTAACCTCTCAACTTTTTCGCCCTGTTTTGAATCCAGAGGCGGGCAATAATATTTAATAGGAGAACGAAGATCATCAGCACCATCGCAACGGTCCACGATTGGGCAACACGCTCAGGATAAGGTTGTGAAGCATATTTCCAGAGTGTAAGCGGTAAAGAATCTACGGGTTGATCCAGGACACGACCGATGATTTGAGATATTCCTTGTTTTCCCTGCATCCCGCTTTTGATGATCTGACCCAGGTTATACCGTTCATTTCCCAGGGCTGTGAATAACAATGGTGCAGTTTCACCCATCGCCCTGGCTAATGCCAGGAGAAAACCGGTCACGATCCCATTAAACGCAGCTGGGAATAATACAGATAGTGATGTTTTCCATTCCGGTGCACCTAAAGCCAGCGATCCTTCTCTCAATGTATGCGGAACTAATTTCAGCATTTCTTCAGTAGTACGGATAATGGTTGGCAGCATTAAAATCGCCAGGGCAACCCCGCCAGCCAGGCCTGAATAATGTCCCATGGGTTTAACCATCAAAGCATATACAAACAAACCGATCACGATGGATGGTACTCCGGAAAGCACATCGGTACTGAAACGCAAAGCAATTCCCAAAGTTGTGTTTGGATAACGAGAGGCATAAAAAGCTGCCAGGACTCCAGGCGGGAAAGCAAAAATTGCCGCCAGTATCGTGACAATAAATGTTCCTTCGATGGCATGTAAAACACCGCCTCCAGCCATACCCACAGGTCTTGGAAGTT
>CAZBRI010000048.1:0-11820 GCA_964494055.1 uncultured Anaerolinea sp. | reverse complement strand
CCAGCCTTACCTTGCTTACCGGCTGAGTGGAAAACCATTTGACCTGGGTTTGATTGGTTTTGCTGCTTCTTTCCCTACGCTGCTTCTTGCACTTCCCGGCGGTGTACTGGTTGAACGGTTGGACAAGCGGAAAACAGTTATTGCCATGCAGGCAGTAATGATGTTCCAGGCTTTTTGTCTTGCATTCCTGGCATTGACGGGCATCATTCAGATCTGGCACATTATTGTGCTGGCATTTATCCTGGGCATGGCGACATCCGTGGAAATTACTGCCCGGCAGGCCATGTTGATCGAGCTTGTCGGAAAGGATTCCCTGCCGAATGCGATCGCTCTTCAATCCACTATCTTTAATGCAGCGCGGGTGATCGGTCCATCCCTTGTGGCCCCATTCCTGATTTTTATCAAAACAGGCGGTGAAGGATGGGCTTTTTTTGCCAATGGAATAAGTTACCTGGTAATCATCATCAGCCTGTTTTTTGTGAGCACCCCGTTCAGAGTGGATTATGAAAAAACTGATCGAAATATGCTCAATGAGTTCCGGGAAGGACAGGCTTATATAAAACAAGCCCGGCCGGTCGCCATGATCATTCTGATGGCTACAGTGCTGGGTTTTGTAGGGTTCCCGTTATTGCAGCAAATTCCCGTCATCGCGAGAGATGTCCTGGCACGGGCAGGCGAACCTGCATCAGCAAACGCTGCCAGGAACAGTGCTCTTTATACTGCACAGGGTGTCGGAGCGTTGATCGCCGCGCTGTCACTTGCTTCCTTCAACTTCAAGCAAAAAGGAAGGTTGATGACAGCCGGACAGATCCTCTTTGTGATCGGTTTGTTTATGATCGGTTTTACTCGTAACCTGCCATTGACCATAGTGATTTTCATCCTGATCGGTTGGGGTTCAGTCACAACCCTGGCAACCATGAATACATTGATCCAGCTTGAAGTTCCCGATCATCTCCGGGGCAGGGTTTTCAGTACCTATCTGTGGGGTTTGCAGGGCATTGCACCTTTTGGCAGTTTATTTGTAGGATGGATGGCGCAGTCATGGAATGTTCCAGCTGCAGCTCTTGCCTGCGGGGTGATTTGTCTTCTGGTAATCGGTGGAATTCATGTTACCAATCCGGATCTCAAAACGAAGGTCGCTTGATTGGATCAGTTTTATCGCATATTCCCGCTAAAAAATAGATTAATACTTGATTAATGGTCTGCTTGACGCATATTTTTGGTCATGTTATTATCCTTCAGACCAAGGAAATATGAATGAGAGAAGAATTTCAAGAAGTGGCTGAGCAAGGGTCAGGGAACCAGGCCGAAAAAAATATCCCGGAATTAAAAAAGGAAACCGGCACAGGCTGGCTGGAAATATTGGCCCGTCTTGGGTTAGGAGAAATTGCAGCCCGCCTTGCAACGGGTTTGTTTACTGTGATTTTGATTTTCGGGGCGGTCTGGGTATTAAAACCTTTTATCAACAGTCATGGTAGTCCAGCTGGTACAACAATTAATGCGATCGCTGCAACACAGGAGAGCCCGTTGGTGCCTGCGGTCAATATCAACAATGCACCTCAAATGACCCCTGGAAAAGCAGGCGTTGCCAGGAATGCGTTAATTCATACCAACATCCCGGACCGGCCGCGGCAGGACATTATTAAATATACGATTGCCAAAGGGGATACGGTAATCGCTATCGCTGCAAAATATAATTTAAAACCTTCAACGATCCTCTTTGGAAATTACTATACATTGCGGGATGACCCGCATAACTTATCGATTGGCGCAGAATTAAATATCCTGCCCCTGGATGGTTATTATTATGAATGGCAGGCAGGGGATGGATTAAACGGTGTTGCAAAGGGTTTAAATGTTACCCCGGAAGAAATTATCAATTACCCGCTGAACAAACTGGATATGGCTACAATAGGTAATTTTTCGACCCCCAACATTAAACCGGGCACCTGGCTGGTCATCCCTGGCGGGCACAGGCTGTACACATCCTGGAGCGCACCGGTTGGTGTGACCCGCACCAATCCAGCGATCGCCCGTGTTATGGGCCCTGGTTCATGCGGTAAGATAACCGATGGGGCTGTCGGCCTGGGGACTTTTATCTGGCCGGCTAATAAACATTTTCTTTCCGGTTTTGATTATTCTGAAGAAACCAATCACCGAGGTATTGATATTGCCGGGAATACCGGTGAGCCGATTTATGCAGTGGATGCCGGTGTGATCGTCTATGCAGGCTGGAATGATTGGGGCTACGGCAACATGATCATGATCGATCATGGAAATGGCTGGCAGTCGCTGTATGGACATGCGAACAGTATTTCAGTAATTTGCGGTCAAAGTGTTGATCAGGGTACGGTCATCGGTACCATAGGCAGTACCGGTCACTCTTCCGGTTCACACCTGCATTTCGAATTAATGCACACCCTTTACAGCAAGGTAAACCCCTGGAATTACCTGCCGCCGCCTTAATCATTATTTTCTTTTGAATTTGCGTAATTCAAATTGAAACCAGTCCCGTTTAGGACAATAATTCTTGCCTGTTGATAGATTGAATGGTAAAATACTCAGCCTACAGTATAAATATTGGGCTCGTAGCTCAGTTGGTTAGAGCGCATGTATCACACACATGAGGTCGGGGGTTCGAGTCCCTCCGGGCCCACCTCTCCAAAAAGATGATCAAACAACCGATGAATAGAAAATTGGTTACCGGGGTGCCGGATTATTTGGTTGATTTCCATGATAAAAAAATAAATATGATAGATGTCCTGGAGATTTACCTATTGTCTTTTTAACTCAATTATGATATTTTTTTATTATTGAGTCACTTTTATACGCAGCAGCCAGGGCTGCAATCCCAAAATTTCCAGGAATGATTATTTGCGCTCTTTTATTGCTATAGAGATCCCTGAACTGGTAAAACGGGAAATATCTGATAAAACGCTCACCCTGCTGGAAAAACACAGACCGAGCTTACGATGGGTTCCCGCCGAAAAAATGCATCTGACCATTAAATTCCTTGGCGATTTTCCGGAATCTAAAATCCCATTGCTATCTCAATCCCTTGCATTGAAATGCAGAGAATACCCTGTAAGTGAGATCATGGTGAGCGGGGTGGGCTGCTTTCCAAAGATGAGCCGTCCGGCAGTCATTTGGATAGGTTTGAAAATGCCTGTGAGTTTGAATAATTTGCAGGTACAAATAGAGAAGGCAGCTGCAAGTTTTGGAATTCCCGTGGAGAAAAAGCCCTTTTCTCCGCACCTGACCATTGCCCGTGTGTCCCCGAATATTACTGCAGATGAAATCAAGAATCTCACCAGGGATATTATTGAATTAAAAAACCAACTGGGAGATGTGATTCTGGGACGTTTTACAGCCGGTAAATTAACACTTTTTAAAAGTGACTTAAATCCATCTGGCGCACTCTATACCACTCTCTTCGAGGCCCCTTTGGGCCAATTTTCCCCGGTTTGACCGGCTCAGATTAGAAAAGGATCAGCTTTGAAAACATTGGAACTTGCACACACGATTGTAGAGGCTATTGAAGAAAAAAAAGGTGAGAATATCATCTTAATGGATCTGGAAAAAATATCCATGTTTACCGGTTATTTTGTGATTTGTTCGGGTACTTCTGACCGTATGCTGGACGCCCTGGCGGATGGGGTCGTGGATAAAGTCCGGGAAACTTACGGGATCAAATCAAAACCTCAGGGCAGCTCATCCAGCGGATGGGTTATTGTTGATTTTGGCTCTGTGATCGTGCATTGTTTTGCCCCTGAGACAAGAGAATTTTATAAACTTGAAGATCTCTGGCGGGAAGGCAAAATCCTTCTTAAAGTCCAGTGAAAAAAAATCGTCCAATGAACTTCATTGGACGATTTTTTTATTTATTTTTCAAAGATCCATTTGTCGATGTCTCTGGACCATGAGACGATTTCGCCTGGTTTGAACCACAGTGCGGCTTCTATTTCACCATTTTCCGGGCTGTCAGAAGCGTGGGTAATATTCCGGCCCACTTCCAGTGCAAAATCATGCCGGATGGTACCAGGGGCAGCTTCCCAGGGGCGGGTTGCGCCCATTGTTTGGCGGATAGCAGCGATGGCATTGGGGCCTTCCCAAACCATGGCCATGACCGGGGCTGAAATGATATAGGCAATCAAACCATCATAAAATGGTTTTCCTTTGTGAATGGCATAATGTTCTTCTGCCAATGCTTTGCTGACCTGGATGAACTTTGCGCCTACCAGGCGTAAACCGCGTCTTTCAAGGCGTGACATCACTTCACCGACCAATCCACGCTGAACGCCATCTGGTTTTACCAATACGAGAGAATTTTCCACTTTTTCCTCCAAAAATTATAAGAATTTTACCGGTCAGGATTTTACCATAAACGATGATGGCGGCTAAATATGGCGGTACGGCTGCTTATTATAGTCACACCGTTCTTAATATCTTCAATTGCCCATTCGTTCAGGGTGTGATCTGAATGGATTGAATCAGGGCATCAATTTGATTCAGTGATGGTTGAAAAGAATCCGGGCTGGCACTGTTAAGCAGGTCTGTTACTGCCTGGTAATATTTTTGCGATCCGGCTTCATCACCCATATCAGCCGGGAAGGCAATTCCATCAGCAGATGGGTTGTCATTGGTCGCCTGAAGGGGTGCTGTCACGGGAAATAACCCCACGATAAAATATTTGCCATCACTCGTCAGCCCTTCAAAATGATAATAATTCAATTCCCGGACGATGGGTGCTGGGTATTGAGCGGATTCTGAAATCATTCGTACACCCTCACCGCTTTGAAACTTAAGAAGACTGACTTGAGCAGAGTAAAGTTTAGCGGCATTAAAAAATGGTATTCCGGGTAATTTGGCCTGGGTTAAAGGTGTTCCCGGATTTGAAAGTATGTTCCGAAGTTGTGTCAGGCTGTTTGCGCCGCCGGGATTGGCGTTGAAATATTGATCGGCGGGATAAACATGGATCAACGGCCCAAACCCTTCTCTTGTCAGCGGGTACCCATTCAAAGTGATCATGACATGTTCCGGTGCCAGGCTCCATGGGTCGCTGTTTGTTTCATTCGCCTCCGGCACAATTTCCCCTTTGGCTGATTCTGACAGGCCGAATGGAATCACCATTGATACATTCTGGAATGAAAACGGTATGCCGCTTTGCACCGGGGCTGGCACAGCTGTGTCAGCCGGCGGGACAGCTGTTTCAACGATTGGGGCAGGTGTGTTGACAGGTCCGGCAGCCGGTGCGGCAGTATTGGCCGAAAGTGCCTGTATGGTTGCGGCTACGATTGTCGCTACGCCGGTTTGATCCGGTGCAGCAGGGGTCAGCAGGCTGCAGGCCAGGGTCATGAAAAGGATTCCAATGATGAATATTAAAATTCGTGGTTTCATTTCAACCTCCAATTTAATTGACAATCAGCCGGCGTATAAATTCACCGGCTGATATTAACTGATTTGATTAATTATTGGATAAATTATGTCCCGGTTTTGATGAATCTGCCGGGCGGTTACCGCAGTAAACCCTCAGCCTTGCCATAGGCATCCAGGGCTTCCTGTAAACGATTAGCTCTAAAATATGCATCGCCCAGTGTTTGCCAGGTCAAAATGTCCACCGGCTGCCTGTAGACTGCCTGCTGCAGATCATAGATGATCTCATCCAGTAATTTTGCTTTCTTGATCAGCTTTGAATATTCACTTGCTGCTTCCGGGAGTTTTCCTCTAACGAGCATTTCACGGGCTTTCTCAAGTGTCTGACGGTCTTTATCAACCGGGGCTGCTGGCATCGTAGTTTCTATAACCGCAGGTGTGCTGATGATTGTTTTCTCATTTTCCGCCGGGGCTGCTTCGGGGAGTTCATCTTCTATGACCGAGATCGGTGAATCAGGATTACCCGTTTCGAAAATATCTACCTGTTCAATATTTTCCTTGATTTGTGGAACCTCATTATCATTCAGGGATAAATCCTGAGGCTGTGTTTCGCCGTAATTGAAATTCCCGCTTGAACCGGCGTCTTCGACTAACGGGCTGGCGATTGTAAAGTAATCACCTGTTTCATCTGCGGGTACTTCTTCATCATCTTTCGCAAATGGGTCATTCCCGGCTGGTATAGGGTTATTTTGAAGCAGCGGGGATGCCTCTTCAGAAAATAGGTTCGAATTATTATTTGGATTGGACCATTCAAGTGGTTCTGCTTCTTTACCGCTGCCGGCTGATTTGAGTGTCTCGTACCAATCTGATGATTCATCTACCGGGATTGGGGTATTCTCTTCAGTCTCATCCGGAATCTCATCGGCTGCGCTTTCTTCAGATTCGATTTCTGCCGGCACCCAGGGCAGCGGTGCAAAGCTGACTGGTTCGGCTTCCGGTCCCAGGCTTTCCAGCCAGGCCTTTGTCTTTTCGGCGTTTTCATCAACAAATTTTGCGGCAGGTGAGTCTGTGTCAGTGGATCCTGCCGCGTCTGTATTCCCGGGAATACTCCCGGGTCTTTCGGCCTCATTTTCGACCGGAAGATTGGCTGACCATTCGGTTTGAATTGTTTCAGAAAGCGGTGTGCCCGCGGGATTATTATTTTCTATGTCGGCCGCAGGCTCAAGCTGGTCTAACTCAGCCGGATTAATTCCCTGAATATTAACTTCCTGGTCATGAGATGTAGTTGATATATTCTCATTCACATCTGAAAGAATTTCATCCTGCTGAATCGGCGCACTATCTACCAGGCCGTTATCGGCTGGATGCATATGCGGACTATAGCCCTGAACCCAATCCAGGGAAATTTGCGGTGGTTCTGGCAGATCTTTCCCGTCGATGGACAGAGTATTTGGAGCTGCCTGGGGTATATCTTCTTCCACGCTGCCCACATTTTGGGGTTTGCTCAAGTCACCCAGCCAGTCAAAACTTTCATCATCAACAAGGGGCGTCTCCGGCTGCTGAGGGATTGGTTGTGATTCAGGAATGGCAGCCTTTGCCCATTCTGGCATTTCATTGGATGCAGCAGCCTCAGGTGAGGCAGGTACGGACAGGCTGCTCTCGCTGATCTTCTTGATCCTGGTGGGTTTTGTTTCCATCAGCTCGGCGGGTATATCACGCGGATCGATTTCTTCGCCGGTTTCAGTTTTGCTGGCTGCTTCCGAAGGAACAGAGGCCGCAGGTATTTCTGCCGGCTGAATGGGAGAGGCTTTAATCAAATCCACCGGGTTTGTCTCATCCTGCTGAACCAATGATTCCAGCCAGCTTAAAGTTTCTGCCTGACTTTCCTGGCTTATTTCTGGGGTTAGTTCAGCCGGCATCGGAGTTTGTTCCACTTGCAGGATTGGATTTTCTTCAACTGCTTGTTCACCGGCTTCCGGCAAAGTAGACCCGGGTTCGATGGCAGGCTCCGAGTAAAGGGCAGGTTCTGTAAATAGTTTTTCTTCAGCCATTCCCATCCAGGCCGGATATTCAATCGCTTTATCCTGTTCTTCGGCCTGATCATTTTCCTGGAAATCACCCGTAAACGCATTTTCCATATCAGCAAAAATTGAAGATGGCTGGGACTCGGATATGTTTGAAACCGGCAGGGATTGTTCTTCACCGGTGCTGGAGGCTTCGTTTTCATTCTGACCCAGGGAATCCAGCCAGGCCAGTGCCTGGTCCGGGCTGCCGATTTTTTGTGCATCCTCATTCGATTCTGTAGGCTGAGTGCCGGGTGTGCTGCTCATGAGATCGTCTAGCCAGCTGGATGAACCAGAGTCGAAAGGTGTTGGGCTTTTATCATTATCCGCATTTTGCTCAGGCAGTTCAATTGAACCAGCTGCATCTGGTGAAGGAATGTTGGTTCCCAGTACCAGGCTGATATCAGGCAAAATGGCATCAGCTAAATCGCCTTCACTGTCGATTTCTGCGGTCAAATCGGGTTGAACCTCGGCTTTGTTCAATGCTTCGTCCTGGGCTGAGTTTTCGCCGGCAGCATTCGAGGTGAAGTCCAGCCCTTGCAGCCAATCCGGTATATCACTAGTTCCAGGTTCATCACTTGCTGATTCAACCTGCTCAGGGGCAGGAGACACAAAAGCAGTTTCTTCCAGGTTGGCGGCAGTCTGCTTTTCAGATGAGTCAAAATCAAGATCCTTCAACCATTCTGGAATATTCGGATTATCTCTATCGGATGTAATCTCTTTTGCCGTTTCAGATTCACCCGATTGATCTGAATTGCTATCGATAGCAGTAAGCTGTTGTATTGAAATGGAGACAGCTTCTATATTGCTGGTTTTTGCTTCAAGTTCTTGCAGCCAATCAGGTATTTCTCCATCACCTGCGGGGCTGTTTTCTGCCTGATCGGAGACCGGATTTTCTACCTGATTATCCAGGCTGGTAAACCAATCGTCATCTGATGCATTCGCGGCTGGCACTGGCGGCAGGGTCAGTCCTTCAGAATCATCCTGGGGGCTGCTGAACCAATCTTCATCCGCTTTGTCAGCGGCTTGTTGTGTTAATTCTTCTGCAGCAGATACAGGTATTTCAACCGGCTCTGATAGGATTTGTTCAACTGGTTGATCAATAACCGGCTCATCAGCTGCTTGCGCTGAGAAATCGTCTGACACAGCAGTTTCTGCCGGGGTTGGTAGTTCAATCTCTTCCGTATTTCTCAACCATTCAGGAAGATCGCCGCCAGGCTGTTGGTTATCGGTTAAATCTGTGATCGTATCTTCAACAGGCAAGGTTACAGGTACAGTTTCAGTTTCTTCGGACGGCGCAGATAAGGGTTCATCAACTGTTATTTCTTCAGCGGCAGAAATTTCCGGGACTTCCTGGATGATGGGGGTCTCCTCAAGAGCCCCGGCTTCAGCAATAATATCCTCGGTGCTGTCTCCTGGTGTTTCGAGCCAGGTTAGGTCCGGGGAGTCACTGTTTTCCTCAGCAACTGCTGCCTCAGCGGTTGGATCAACGCTCTTCAGCCAATCCGGCAGTTCTGAAGAATTGCCTGCTGACTCTGGTTTTGCTGTCTCTTCTGTATTTTCGCCGCTGATTTCCTGGTCTTCACCGGCTGTAGTAGAAACAGGTTTCGATTTGTTAATGTCACTTGTTATGTTCCATTTTTCATTGGATTGCCTGCCGGGAACCCATTCCAATTTCTCCAGCATTACAGCCCCATCCGGAACTGACATTGTATTAAAGAATGGCGGGGCTGCCTGTGCCGTGTAAGGATCCAGTGCATGAACTCTTTGTTGAACCTGTTCAAGTTCCTTTACCAGGTTGGTGCCCATCAAAATGGCTGCCAGGATCCGATTTGCTTCCAGGTTGTAAATATAGGTTTTTAATAGCCCGGTACAGCATTCCACCGCTTCATTTTTCATCCCGGATTGGAAATAGGCTTTTGCAAGCAGGGATTTCATGTCATTGCGGTCAGGGTCTTCAGCCAGCAGGGATTTGATCTCTGCGATGGCTTGTTGGAACTCGCCAGCCTTGGTATAGATCTGTGCCAGGGCACCGCGTGTCAGGTGGATTCGTGCGGGCTCCACGCCATCCCGCCGCCCGTAAAGCCTGCGCAATTCGTTTTGGATGCCGCCATTTGTGGAATTAATTTCGAATGCCCGCTCCATATGCCAGATCGCTCCGGCCAGGTCGTGTTTTTCATCATATATGATACTCATCCCCAGGTGTGAAACAAAATCATCCGGGACGGCTAAAAGCACACGGGTAAAGATATCTGCAGCTTCGGTGTATTGATGTGCTTCAAGGAAAGCTTTACCCAGCAGCCTGTACGATTCCAGGTGTTTGGGAAAGCTTTTGAGGATATACATGCAGTGTGCAACTGCTTCCTCGGTGTGACCCTGATCGATCAGGGTTTCAATATCACGGTTGTAAACACGCAGGGCAACTTTGATCATGGCAGGACTCCAGCCTAGAGCGGCACCAAATAAATGAATGAAAAGCAACCCGTTCTGCCAGGCAGGTATTTTATACCGCCGGGTTGGCATTTCAAGCAGTTGTTTTTATAATTATTTCGATAAATTGAATATTGCCAGGTTTCGAGCATGATAAAGAAAATAATTCCTATGAATAGAATAAAGGCAATCGCTCAACACTTGCCGGGCTGAACGTGTGTGCTGTTAGTACGGCTTGTTTGGCTTGAATAAGTTTTTCCTGGTCATTTGCATGGACAGTAAATAATGGGTCGCCGCGTTTTACTGCGTCCCCGACTTTGTGAAGAATTTCAAAACCGACTGCATGATCGATCGGATCGCCTTTTTTGGCACGGCCTGCACCAAGATCAACAGCAGCTTCACCAATTATCTGTGCATGAATTCCAGCGATATAACCCGTTTCGGGAGAGCTGGCGGTTTCAATGTATTGGGCAGCCGGAAATTTTTCTGGGTGTTCAATATAAGAAGGATCGCCGCCCTGCGCAGTTACAAGTTCAAGAAATTTATCATACGCACGGCCATTTGCAATGACTGACTGCGCCAGCTTCCGGGCTGATGGTATATCACCCGCTTTTCCACCCAAAACCAGCATATGAGCGCTTGTCACCAGGCAGTGCTCGAGAAAATCTGCGGGACCTCTTCCGTGCAGGATATCCAGTGCTTCAACTAATTCCAGGCTGTTACCGACAGCCTGCCCTAGAGGTTGGTTCATATCTGAGAGAAGGGTTTGCACTTTTCGGCCTGCCAGCTCACCAATGGCGGTCATTGTCTTTGCAAGTTCACGGGCTTCATCCAGCGTTTTCATAAAAGCACCTAGACCGGTTTTTACATCCAGGACTATCGCGTTTGCCCCGCCAGCGATCTTCTTGCTCATGATGGATGAAGCGATCAGGGGGATGCTCTGAACCGTACCGGTGACATCCCGCAGCGCGTAGAATTTTCCGTCTGCCGGGGCCAGGTCCAGGGATTGACCTGTCAGGACGATGCCGATCTTTCTTAGCTGGGATTTAAATTCCTGTGTGCTAAGGTTAACCCGGTAGCCCGGGATGGATTCAAGTTTGTCAAGTGTTCCGCCGCTAAAACCCAGCCCGCGTCCGGACATTTTCCCGCATGGAAGACCGCAGGCTGCCACGATTGGCAGTACTGGAAGGGTTGTTTTATCACCCACTCCGCCAGTTGAGTGTTTGTCCACAACCAAATCCACAATGTCCGATAGATCCAGTACCTGTCCGGAATGCGCCATGGAAAGGGTCAGGTCAGTGATTTCGCGGGTGTTCATGCCATTTAATAGAACAGCCATGGCCCAGGCGGCAGCCTGGTAATCTGTAATTTCGCCGCGTGTATAACCCTGCACGAAAAAATCGATTTCTTCCCGTGTCAGTTCCTGTTTATCTCGCTTTTTGATGATGATATCAATGCTTCGCATCAGACTCCTGATAAACCTTATTATATTGTAACTTATTTTTAATGGCTGAGTCTTATGCCTGAACGTATCGTGTAATCGAATTCCCGCCAAAAAAATTTCATTATTCCAGTTTACTGGCGGATTAATTTCCATCCATCCGGGGTATCTTGTACGATCCATCCCAGTTTATTGATCTGCCTTCGCAGGTCATCTGAGCCTGCCCAATTTTTTTGTGCACGGGCTTCAGACCTGGCATGTGCAAGGGCTGTTACTTCTTCCGGCGGGGTATCAAGATCACCGGCATATTGATCTTGAATATTGCTTACCATCTCCCAGGCTGTTGTTTCAATCAGCCGGTTGATTGGTTCCGGTTCATTGAATGGTCCAATTTCATCCAGGGAAAAGCTGCTCCCCGAGGGATGAATAACCGGGTTGCAGGCCCGAACCAGCGAAACCGAGCTGACTAGATCGGAAGAGCACACGTCTGAACTCCAGTCACCTGAAGCTATC
>CAZBRI010000047.1:0-12099 GCA_964494055.1 uncultured Anaerolinea sp. | reverse complement strand
CAGTTGTTAAACCACCTGTCTTGCCTGCTGCACCATGCGGGGTATGGCAGGAAGTGCATTCCAGGGCAATGTTCGGGCTGGTGCTCGTGTTTACATAATTGTTAGAACCAGTACCGCTCGCATAAAAATTGCCGGCACCCCAAACGGTATGGGTAGTTTTGCTGTTGACAATATGTTTTGATGTCGTCGCACGTGAAGATGGTTGTGTGCTGTTGACATCATACGAATTTTTTACTGCCCAGGCTGTGGTACTGGTATTAATGTTGGCAACACCAACGTTTGTGGTGCTCAGCTGAGTAGCGGTGTTACCGTAATCTGTCAGCATGCGGGTATTTACAAAACCGCCGCCGAACAAACCATGGTCTGCCTGACCTTCAGTAGTAGATTTTGTGGTATGGGCAGTGTCATAATAACCGTCCACCACGTTTGTGGCAGCGCCGGAGCCGTCATGACAGGCTGTGCACAGGTCATAAACTTCGCTGTGCACCAGCTGCATGCCGTCACCAGACACAGCAGAGTGAATACGGTGACAGCTGGCACATGCATCGGTCGAACCATTGAATCGGCCGTGTGGACCATTATCGGCCAGGGCAGTAGATGAAAGGGCTGCCAGGATAAGCAGAACAAGCACTACTGCAAATAAAAGTTTCTTCATAACCATTCTCCTTATTTTGTGATAAGACTTGCGGGTTGGGGTCCAATGTTACTGTATAACGTTATGCTCACCTCCTGGTTTAGTGAGACCAGACCTGAATACGGTTGTTTGCGCGGTCCGCAATGTACAACCGGCCGGTTCCATCAATGGCAATGTCTACGGGATAATTAAATTTTCCTTCTGTAAGCCCAAAACTGCCAATTTCATATGCAAAGGACGGTTCCGTCCCGGAGACATCATAAACACGTATTACTGCGCCGACTGCATCAGCAACATACAGGCAGTTTCTAACCAGCCACAAACCGCGTGGTAAATTCAGAGCACCTTCCGCTGTCCCATACCCAAAGAAGGTTTTATACTTTAGATCAGGAGTCCAGACGGAAATGCGCGAATTGTTGCCGTCAGATACGTAATAATTCCCTGTTCCATCAATAACAACAGATTGGGGGAAATCAAATTGAGAATTCCCTGTACCCTGCGCTCCGAATTCTTTTATTACAGGAGCAAAACTTGAAAGCGGGTTTTTTAGATCTGCCGCCGGAATAATATGAATACTGTGTAACCCTGATGTTGTATCTGTATAAAGCAGATCTCCAGAGGCATCAAATCGAAGACCCAGGGGTCCCCATTGCGCTTCATCATCTGCGAAATTAACGATGATATTTTTTGAAACCTGTCCGGGTAACTGGTAGGTTAATTTATGAGATATACCGTCATAATGTGCAAAAGTAATTCCTTTTACGGACATGCCAATATGGCTGGCTACATATTTGCTGAGGGTCATTTGTTGACCAATAATGGCATCAATAAAATTGCCATCCTGATCATAAATATCGATTGCAGAACTGGTTCGATCGACCAGGTAAACACGTCCATCCGGCCCAACAGCCATATACTTGGGCTCACGGTTGGCTTTATCGGTACCTGGAGGGGCAAAATTTGTGACAAGGTTCCCATCCCTGTCATACATCTTAACCATACGGTCTTCGCCGGATTCAGCAGCATAAACACGCTGGTTATCCGGCGAAACTGCAACAGAAACGGGGCCGTCTATATTATTGATGGAAAATTTATAACCGGGTTCACTGCACGAGCCTAAGGATGGCGGAATAAGCATCTCCGGTAGAGGCTGGGGCTTTAAGATATACCTGGCAAACACCACGCCAACACCGATGGTGGCTATCACAAGTCCGGTCAGCAAAAACAAAAGCATTCGCCGGCGCATTTCATCACCCGGGGTCATCTCCGGGATCTCAGGATCTTCATCCACCTCAATTTCAGGTTCGGGAGTCGTCATTTAATTTCACCTGTATCCATTCATTTATTTAACAGGGTTTTAACACGATCCAACCCTGTTGTAGCTGTGAAATCAGAAGGATCTAATTTTACAGCCATTTCATAACTGGTCTGGGCATTTTTTAAATCACCCATACCTTCATAGGTAAGACCAAGACCGTCAAAGACCGGTGTATATTCCGGTTTTGCAAGCGCAGCCTTTTGAAGATACTCAATAGCCTTTGTGTAATCTTTTTGCGAGTAAGCGATCATTCCCTGTGCATAATTGGAATAATCAGTTTCATTTATTGCATCAAAAGCAGCCTGCATTCCCTGGTAAGCCTCTGTGAAATTCGGAACAAACAAAACTGCTTTTTGAAACATGCTCACGGATTCCTTATATTTATTCACCCGCAGGTAAGCCAGCCCAAGCTGATACATGGCATCTGAATCAGTTTTGCTCCAATCAACTGCTTTTTCTAATGGTACTATGGCTAGGTCAGGTTGACCCAGTCCAAGATAACTGACACCCAGGTAATATGCCGCAGACTGCAGCGTTTTATCCAGTCCAGGGATCGGATCATCTTTATGTGCTTCCATGTATTTTTCTAAAGGGGAAATCGCTTCGGCGTAGTTTTTATTTAATGTATTCACAACTCCGGATAAAAACCAGGCACGTTGATTTTCTGGATAATTGATCATCACATAAGTTATCTGCTCTATGGCTTTATCATACATCGTGCTAGTCATATACATTTCAGCCAGATTTAATCGCAGGTCCGGGTTGTTTTGGTCATCCCTGATCGCCTGCTCAGCCTGCGTGATACTTTTTTCAACTATTTTTGGCTGCCCTTGATAAAAACGGTCATAGTAGTAATATCCAGCAAAACTTACAATTACAAGAATAAGAACAACACCTGTTAGGATCACGATCCGCTGCAGCTGCTGGGTACTGGAAAACAGGCTGTCTGCCATTTTGTCAAAAAAATTCTTGTTATTTTTCATTCTAATTTTCTTTACCTTATTACGGTTTGATCAGCTTGCTGGCGCCGCCGGGATGGCAGCGTGTACAGGTTATATCCTGGTGACAGTTGAAACAGACCTTCTGCCCAACCCGCTGCACTTCCTGTGCATGCGTAAAAGACATCTCAGCTGGATGATTTAGATTGTGACAGGCACCATTGTTACAGAAAGCCTGACCATGACACTGGTAACACTCCTGCTTCTGTGCATCCGTCACTGTGCGGTGCTCGATCGTCCAGCGGAAATCGGTATGGCTGGCCGGGGCATCACCTACAATAACCGGTGCTTCAACGATCGTCTCGCTGCCCTTGCCGATGATCGGCACTGTGTGGCACAGGTTGCACTTAACCGGAATGATCTCCTGCTTGCCGTTTTCACCGGTTGTCAGGTGCTTGCCGTCATGACAGCGGAAGCAGCCAAGGGTGGGGGTATGACCGGTGTTATTCGGGTTGGATTTATAATCCAGGTGCAGGTCCGGGAAGTTGGTTTCAGAATAAATGGTTTTGAGTGTTTTTACAACCAAATCCACAGCCGCAGCCGTGTTATTTTTATCAGCCTTGAAAGAGTCACCCAATTGATCAATTGCTGTATTGGCATCTTCAACAGTTTTAAATTCGGTCTTCAGCAGGGCAACAGCCTGCTTGCGGACAAAAGGCAGCTTTTCAGATATCAAGCCGTCTGAGATGGCATTATCCACTGATTGCTCAGGGTAAGGGATGTAATGTGCTGCCCGGTTATGGCAGTCGATGCAGTCCATGCGCCGGATCTCGTTGTTCGCACGCGCTTTTTCTACAAATTCTTTCTGACTCATCCCCAGCAGGTCGCTGGCAAAAAATTCCTTCATCGAACCATCTGCCTGCTTGATGCCCACCCAGCCGATTACCTGCCGTTGTTCATCCATCGGGATGTAATAAACCTCAGAGCTGATATGCCAGTGAATGCCCTTGCTCAGGCCGGTTGTGCTTTTAAGGCCGCCCATCTTCAGGATGAGAGTCGTCTGTTCAAGCGTATTGGAGGCATCATCATCATAATGCTTGATCGTCTTGGCAATATTATCTTTGAATGTAGCAGGAGAATGACATTTTTCGCAGGTCTCGCGGGCCGGCCGCAGGTTATGCACCGGGCTTTTGATCGGCCGCGGATAGGTGTTTGTGATCAGGGCATACAATTCATGTGTGCCGTTCAGTTTTGCATCAATAAAAGCCCAAAAACCTTCACCCACGTGACATTCCGCGCAGGCTACATTGGTATGCGGGGATTGATGATAAAGCACATTTTGGGCCAGCATCGGGTGACAGCTGGTTCCGCAGAAACTGGCGCTCTCACTCCAAACATAAGCTTCCACACCGCCTGCAACGATCATCAAACCCACCAGGATCAAGCCTGCGAAAAACAAACCCAGCCGCCAGCGGTGTGTGGTTTTGGTCAGATCAATGGTGAATGGGGCAGGCCACTTAAATTTCGATTTCATTGTTATCCTGTGTCTCCGCTGTTATGGGATTGCCTGGAATGCTCGTTTCTTCTTCAATCACAACACCTTCTTCTTCAGAAAGGTCTTCATTAATTGTGGCAGTTTCATCAATATCAACGGTCACCGCAGTTTGCTGATTAATTTCTGGAATAACTTCAACAATCTCAGGTACATTTTCGATCGGCATCTGTTCAGCAGTTTTAACAGAAGCTTCTGCTTCGGCTTTTGCCTTTGCTTCTATTTCTGCCAGCTCATCCTCAGGGATGGGGATCTCAACATAATCATCCATCAGTTCAGCGTACACTTCAGCATAGGTGCGAGCCAGGCGTTCTTCAACGGTAAAAGTGACTACCTGCGGCCATTTCTTTTCCTGCACCAGCCCGGCAGCCTTGACCAGGTAAGCCAGTTCTACGGGGTGGTCCAGCTGCATTTCTTCCAGCGACATCGAACCGCTGAACATGCTGAAATTAACTTTTCGCAGCAGCACCTGGTAAAGATGCAGTACGACCGAAACAAGCACAAGCCCGAGAGCCGGCCAGCGGTGAAACACAACCGAGTAAGGATAAACGCTGCCAGGCAGGATGGATGTCACCAGGGTTGGGTAACGCATGATCAAACCTGTGATGCATAACACGCCCACTGTAATGGCTGTTACCCAGTAAGTAAATTTTTCGTCAAAGCTGTATCGGTCATACAGCGGCAGTTTTTTTGAAAATCCGAATAATAATTTCAGGTTCTGGATAAAATGTGAGAAATCACTGCCTTCCAAACCGACCCGGGAATGCTGGTAGCGGACGAATTTTGCATCTATGGCATCCCATGTATGGTAAACAGCCAGGATCACCAGCACCCAGCCAAACAGGTGATGGTAGTTCTGCACGATCTCAAGACCGCCAGCCCACAGCAGAAATTTCCGGGCAATGTCTGTATTGTCATAAGTCTGTGCCAGGCCTGTGACAGCTAAGATCACAGTGCTGATGACCAGGATAAAATGCTCAAGACGGGCAATGAATGAAAAGCGCACAACACGCGCCGGCAATGTATCCTGCCCGTCCGTCTGTGTACTCTTGCGGGTCTTCAACCGCTTAAACGCCTCAACCGCCTCGCGGTGTGAGACCGTGCGGCGGTATGTTTTGTATTCGGCGGCTGGTATTTGCACTTCAGTCATTTCGTCGTTACTCTTTTTTTGTTAATCTTTCTTTGGACGAGCGACGGTCCGCTCGCCTTCCCTGCGGCGAATATCCAGGATGATAAAGACCAGCACTACTGCGATTACCAGCAGAACACCGCCAAACGAAGCGATGTTTGCCAGGTAAAGGCTTGGCATGCTGCTCAGGCTGGGTTTCTTATGGCTTAACCAGGCTTCCGGGAAGGTTATACCGGCATCCTTATGGCATTGGGCACAGGTTTTTTGCAGGTTATCAGGATATACCTTGGAATAGGGGTTTTTCGGGCTGAGAATATTGTGTATGCCGTGACAATCATAACAGGTAGCCTTGGTAATGCTGGAATTATCCAGTCTGCCAAGAATATCCTTATGGCCGTGGGCATCGTCCATATAAGTGGTCAATACATCAGTGGAGATGCCGTATTTATCCATTTTTTCTTTATCAGAGTGGCACTTACCGCACACGTCTTCCGCCATGGTTGCGCGGAAATCGATCTCTCGCGGTCCTGTGATCTTATGCGCACCGTGGCAATCGAAACAGGTCGGAACATCCGGGTTCGAATCTTTTTCCAGCGCTGTACCATGCACACTGCCTTTGTAGGCAGAATATTCTGCCTGGTGACACTTGGCACAGGTCTGGGCTATCTTAATACGGTCAATTTTAGTAATGTCATGTCCGTTATGACAATCCACGCAGACCGGGGCAAAACGGTTGCCTTCCAGCAATATCTGTGTGTGTGCGCTGCCCTTTACTTCATCTGCTTTGTCTTCATGACACTTCTGACAGGCAAATGCCACATTCAGGCCAATCGCCCTGACATCTTCCATTGGAATATCAAATATCATCTGCTCAGGTGCAGCGGATGCACCAGACATCTGCCAGTGACAGACAGAACAGGAATTGCCGGGAGAATCTTTGTGCGGGTAATCCTTCTGTTCTTCATGACAGATGATGCAGCTCATGCCTTCCTGGTTATGGAAGGACCCCTGGTGCACGATCGGCACGATTGAAAGGGAAACCGTTTCACCGTTCTTTGTCTTACCGATGATGTTTTCTTTCGAATGGCAGCCCAGGCAGTCGCCGCTGGCATGCGGGCTCATGCTGTTAGTGCTGGGTGCTGTTCCAGGTGTGGGCGTTGCATCCACCCCGGCGGGTCTTGCAGAAACTGGCGCAGCAGTCAGCCATGCAAAAATGATCAGCAGGCTGATGAGCAGCAGGAAAATACTGTATTGGCGTAATGGTTTCATTGTATTTTTCATGATCTCAATTTCCGAAGTTCACCTGGGATCATTTTCATATCAGCAGGCAAAGGCAAGATGATTACTGCCGGATTCAAGGATATTCAGCAGGTCAGATACACCATTGGTTGTGAACTGCTGGCTCCGTATGACCTGAACAGTGGAAGTTTGGTGATTGACTTCCACAACAATCAACCCGGGCAGTTCTGCAAATAATTTATTCAGCGGGCAAACAGTTGTGCCTGCCAATTCACTCGATTCAACAATGATCACTTCCGGATGCAGCGCAATGATTTTTTCATTAAGTGCATTCTGGCCGGCATCAACCACCTGGATATTAATTCCAGGGGCTGTCCGGCGAAAATGGGAGATAATTCCCTGAACAAGCAGCGATTGATCGTTGATTACAGCAGTCAGCATCATAGTTTTTTACCTTGTGAATTGTCGCACTAGTATATTCATTAATTTAAAATGAGACAATCCAAAGGAGGGTAGATTAAATCACACTTACGGGTAGTTAATAAATTATCAAAACTACCCTTTCGGGTAGTTTTGATGTGTAATCTGGTATATTTTACCCTGATTTCAATTTAATATCTGTTTTTGGACTGCAACCATCACAGCTTCCGCCCTGTTGGATACATTCAGCTTCTGAATGATATTCTTAATGTGGAATTTAACTGTATTTTCGCTGACAGAAAGTTCTTCTGCAATCTCGCGGTTTGATTTTCCAGTCGAAACCAGTTTTAATACTTCGATCTCCCGTTCGGAGATAGGGGATTCAATTTTTTCCGGCGACCCCTGGCTGACATGTTTGAATAAACGGCTTGCCACGGCTCGCGTCACAGCAGCCTCGCCTTTTTCCAGCCCGTCCAGTGACTGCAAGAATTCATTGGCATTCAAATGTTTTAACAGGTAACCATCCGCCCCGGCTTTGATCGCTGACAGCAGGTAATTATCTTCCTCCGAGACGGTCAGCATTACTACTTTGATCTCCGGTGAACTGGCTTTGATCGCTTTTAATGCCTCAATTCCATTCATGACGGGCATATTAATATCCAGAAGAACGAGATCCGGCTTCAAAATCTGAACCCGTTCAACTGCTGCCGCCCCGTCTCCTGCCTGCCCAATCACATCATGCCCGCCGGCTTCCAACAGGCTGATGATCCCGTCTCTAAATAACGAGTGATCATCAGCGACAAATATTTTCATAGGGTATTTCCTTTAAGCTTCAATGATACGGTCACCTTTGTACCATGGCCGGGTGTGGATTCAACACTGAAATCTGCACCAATGGCTTCAGCCCGCTCTTTCATTGTACTCAATCCAAAATGCGGGTGCCCTTTGATCCCGACATCTGAAAGGTCAAAACCGATTCCCTGGTCAATAATCGAAATACGAATAACATCCCCGGATTGCTTATGATCATCAGCAGCTTTAATATATTCCATGACCACATTGGCTTTTTCTGCACGGGCATGCTTACGAATGTTGCTGATACCTTCCTGAACGATGCGCAGCAGCTGTAATTCAGTTTCCGGGGCAAGCACCAGGTTTTCCAATGCATCATCTACTTCAGTTTTCACCACCAGGTCCATGAAACGGTTGGACTGCTCGATACTGCGCCGAACATCCACTGCCAGGCTGTGCTGTTCGCTGCTGAAGATTTTCAGCCCTAATATGGACGCTCGTATATCGATCGATTGTTTTTGAGCTTCCCCCTCCAGCTGCTGTAAATAAATTTCGGCCCTGCCCGGATTATTCTTCTTTAGAAAAAGCAGTGCAGCCTGAGTCTTGGTGATCACATAGCCGAGAAATTGGGCGATCCCGTCATGTAATTCACGGGCAATTCGTTCGCGTTCTTCAACGATCGCAACCTCTCTCACCCGCGTGTTATTTTCCACCTGCTGCTCATGTTCTTCCAGCCGGTCAGCCATTTGATTAAATGTAATCCCGAGCGAAACGATCTCATCCAACCTGCTTTGATCCACCGGTACCCGTGACCGGAAATCTCCCCTTGAGTAACCGATTAAATATTTATGAAGATGTTCAATCCGGCTGACGATCATGGTATTGATCATCAAGTAAACACTCAGCCCGATCAACAGCGATAGAAGTGCAGAATAAAACAGGTTTTTTTGTAAATTGGATTGAAGGTTCTGCTCAATTTTTACCAGGGGAGCGTCAATCAATAACATCCCCAGGTGTTTATCAACCGATGGATGGCAGCCCCAGCACTGCGGGTCATTCGGGATGGGTGTGGCGATCCGCATTTCACCTTCATCGACTGCTGAATCCTGCAGCACCCTCGGACGCAATCCATCCGGGTATTGGTGGCATTTCTGACAGCTTTTAACCTGTACAGGATCCAGCGTTCCTTCTTCAGTCCGGTCGCTGCTGATTTTCACTTCGCCCTTGAGGTTGACGATCCATGCCCTTGAAATCGTCTGTGTACTTAGTACGTCTTTTAATGTACTGCGCAGCAGGTCCTGATTATTATGGATCATCTCATAACGCAGGCTGCCGAGCAGCACTTCCCCCAGCTGAATGGACGCCAATTCGATCTGCTGCTCAAATATCCGCCGGTCATTGTAATAGGTGATGACTGAAACCAAAAACAAAACCGCCATAATGGGTATGATCACCAATACAGCTGCTTGAACTCTCAAACTCCATCTTCGAAAAAATAACGGTTTTCTATCTGTCATTTATATTTTTGGAGTTCTTATATAAAAATCCGTCAGTCCTCTATGACCGCATCCACCATCGCCAGGATATTTTCCGGCGGCACATCATCCATAACGGTATGAACCGGTGCCAGCATATAACCGCCGCCAGGTGCCAGGATCTCCCGTACCCGTCTCACTTCACTTCTAACTTCAGCCGGCGTACCTGTCGGAAGGATGTGATGTGTATCAACTGCGCCGCAGAAAGTGATCTTATCCCCAAAGCGCTTTTTAAGTTCCGGCAGGTCAGACATTTTCCCTGCAGATGTTTGGATCGGGTTCAAAATATCCACACCAATTTCGATAAAATCCGGGATAAGGTCAAAAACATCACCGTCCGTGTGAAAAAACACCTTTGCTTTCGTGCGCTGTTTGATATATTGAATAAAATCAGCATGGATGGGTTTCAGCATACGCCGGTACATTTTTGGGGAAATCATCAAACTGGTTTGAGTTCCAAGATCATCCCCGATCTTAATGATGTCAATGTTGTCACCTGCTTCTTCCAGGAAGTGCCCCATCAATATCTTGCACAGGTCTGCGATTTTTAACAGCATGGCTTCCGCAAAATCCGGGTTGAGGCTCATGTTCATTAAAAAAGCAGCCAGACCCTGCATGGCATGCGCCCTTTCAAAAGGAAAAAGCAGCCATGGTGTGCCGATAACCGCAAATTCTGTATCCTGGTGAAGGGCTCTTGCCTGCGCTTTGACATGTGCAACCCGAGTCGGGTCATTCATATCCGGCCATTCAAATTCTTCAAGTTCCTTGATGGTTGTGGCATCCTTCATCGGGTGAACACCAGGGTACCAAACCCCGGGTTCAGTCTCCGTCTGCCCGCCCTTCCAATCATCGATAAACGGGCTGCCGGCCGGCCGGTTCTTATTTCTTTCATAAACATGCGCGGGGAAAAGATCCAGCACACCGCGTGCGTCCGAGTGTAAACGCTGAAGGGTTGTTTCATCCGGCAATGCTGTCCCCAATTCAGGCCAATCATATATATATTCATCTTTTGACTCTATATTGGCCAGTTTTTTTAATCGCTGATATGCCAGCATTTTCATACTGGTTGTGTTGCTGGTTCCCATAATGATCGGAACCCTGTCCGGCTGCTCGTGATTGATAGCCATCAAAACGCGTTCTCGTGAAGTAAGAGGCATATAGTGCTCCTGGGTCAAATCGACTACATATATGAAAGTTAAATTGGTATTTATTACGGGTGAGTCAATTATAATTGGTAATTCATATGTGCTGACATTTAAGTTGATATTGTCCAGTTAGTATCTCTATACGATTGGATCTTAATTAAAAGAGGTAATCCCATGCCAATCGCTGCCAATCTTGCCTGGCCCCAGGTAAGAAAATTAATCGAAAGCGGATGCGCTGCCATCCTAGCCATCGGGGCACAGGAACAGCACGGGCCGCACGCCCCCCTAGCCACAGATACCATAATGGCTGAGGGACTCGCCCTCCGCCTGTCCGAAAAAACCGGAACCCTGCTGCTGCCTGCCATCCCCTATGGCGACGCCTGGAACAATTCCCGTTTTCCGGGAACCATCAGCCTATCCTTCAACACCGTCAAATCCATCATAACCGATATCATCATTGCCCTTAAAGACAGCGGTGTGAAGGGACTGATCATCGTCAATGGTCATTACGGCAACCGTGCGCCGATCGAGACCGCCTGCCAGGAGCTGGAAAAGCGATTGAATTTCCCTGTCCTGATGCTAAATTACCCGGGGATGGAGCGTTTGGCCGCAGAAATCTGCGAGAGCAAACCAACCGCCTTTTCTTTTTACCATGCAGATGAATTCGAAACATCGATTGTTCTTGCACTTCAGCCCGAAACGGTTAATATGAAGGAAGCAGTATCTGTTTACCCTGAATTCCCTGTAACTTTCGGGGCTGAACAGATCTACCTGGACAGTTTTAACCAGATTGGTGTTTTCGGTGATCCAACAAAGGCATCTGCCGAAAAAGGTGAGAAATTACTGGCGGGATTGACTGACGAAGCATTAAAGATCATCCTTCCTTTCCTTGAAAGGGTTTTAGCCTGAACACATAAGGAGAAAATAATGGACAAAAAAATCCGCGTTTTACTGGCTGGCGAATCCTGGGTATCCAACAGTACCCATTACAAAGGCTGGGACTTCTTTTCCAGCACCGTTTATGAAACTGGTATTGAATATCTCGAAAAAGCTTTTGCTGATACCAATATTGAGTTTGTTCACAAGCCCGGGCACCTTGCAGCTGCACAGTTCCCGCTGACATTGAATGACCTGTCGAAATACGATGTTGTCATCCTGAGCGACCTGGGTGCCAATACCCTGCTCCTGCCCCCGGATGTCTGGATAAAGGGAAAATCCGTTCCCAACCGTTTGAAGCTGCTTCAGGAATGGGTCAATCTGGGCGGCGGATTGGCTATGTGCGGCGGTTATTATTCCTTTGCCGGTATTTACGCTGGCGCAAAATATTACCGCACCCCCATTGAAGAAATCCTGCCCGTCAATATTTACACCTTTGATGACCGTGTCGAACGCCCTGA
>CAZBRI010000046.1:0-12126 GCA_964494055.1 uncultured Anaerolinea sp. | reverse complement strand
GATAGCTTCAGGTGACTGGAGTTCAGACGTGTGCTCTTCCGATCTATGCAGCCCTGTACCTGTGCTCCGATATGGCAGCACATGTTACCGGTGAGATTCTGTATGTCGACAGCGGTTACAACATAATGGTTGCAGCTGATATGAGACAACCCAAAAAAGAAACTGATTAGTCTGCAAGTTCATAATAATGAAATCAGCGGTGTGCGCATTGACATGTGCCCACCGCTTTTTTTTTGGCTGTATGGGTGTGCTTGGTGATGGAAATTACGTTGATATAACAACTGAATTGGCCCGGGATGAAAGGTTGGGAAATGTGAAGTAGACTATTTTCAAGGTACAATTACGGACTGCTTAATTAGAAAGAACCAATATTCACTCAAAAAGATAAGATCACAGATCATGTTTAAGAAAAACTCAACAACCCAGCAAATAAATCCATCCCCAAGTGTGCAGGCAGTTGAACGGATCACTTCCGTTCTCGGTCCTGGCGTGATCTGGGAAGGCAAGCTGAATGGAACAGGCGGGGTTCGAATCGAAGGCACATTTGAAGGGCAGATCTCGCTGCGGGGATTACTGGTGGTGGGCGAAAGCGGCAGAGTCACCTGCGAAAATATTCGGGCAACAACCGTGATCGTGGCTGGGGCTGTCCGGGGAAACATCACAACTCAGAAGCTGGAAATTCGAGCAACCGGCCGGGTTTGGGGGGATGTGATCACGACATCCTTCGTGACCGAAGATGGAGCCTTTTTACGCGGTCAAATCCGAATGGAAGATCATGTTGACCTTGAGCTTGGTGCAGAGACAACCTCAGACGCTGTAATGCTGGACCAAACGGAAGCCTGATCTTCGAACTATGCGATACTCACAACTTGGAATACAAACACAACGGTCAGCGCCATCCGAGTTTCGAACGGCAGGCAGGGCTTATCTTTACAGGGCGGGGTATATTTCCAGGTCAGGGGAACCTCTATCCCTGGCTGAACTAGCTTTCGAGAAAATGAGCAGCCTTCTGGCTCAAAGTGATCAAAAATTATCAGCCTTATTTCAAACTCTCGGCATCTCATCTACGCAGATCACAGGCTCGCGTGATTATTATGTTTTATATAAAGATGCAGAGATTAATATGCTGGTATGCCCGCAGTGTGGTTATTCTGCGGTTCGCGATATGGCAGCCTGGGATCGGCCTTCCTTCAGTAATGAAGCCATCGGAGACCTGGAAAAGGTATTTACCCCGGAATGTAATACAATCGCACAATTAGCCCAGTTCTTGAATATTCCTCAACAAAAAACTGCCAAAGCTTTAATGTACACCCGCTTATCCGATAATGAGTTCATTTTTGTCGTTATACGAGGTGATCATCAGCTCAGTGAGGCGAAATTGAAAGCCGCTGTGGGTGAATGCAGACTTGCCTCACAGGATGAGATCCTCAATGCAGGTGCAATACCCGGATATGCTTCGCCTATCGGTTTGAAAAAGGGATTGGTTGCGGTGGATGAACTGATCATGAGATCACCAAACCTGGCGGCTGGAGCGAATGAAGCAGGGTATCACCTGTTGAATACCAATATCCCCCGCGATTATCAGCCGGACCTGGTTTATGATCTTGTAATGGCAAATGCCGGGGATGCCTGTCTTGCTTGTAAAACTGCCCTGCAGGCAATATCTGGAGAATTTGCCGGCACCGAAAATGAAATAAATTGGCAGTCCATTCTGATTGCCCTGTCAGAAGTTCATCATGATGAAAAAGGACTGCTTTTGCCAATCACTGGCTCACCGTTTTTTGTGTATCTATTGGCACTTCCCGGTAAAACATTGGATACAAAAGCGGCAGCAGAAGAGATTTATCAACAATTGACGAGTCTGCATTTCAATGTATTATTTGATGACCGGGAGGAACGGGCAGGGGTCAAGTTTGCAGATGCTGACTTGATTGGATGTCCTGTGCGCATAACCATTGGCGAAAGAAGTTTGCTGGAAGGCATGCTTGAGGTCAAACTCCGAAATTCAAGCGAGTCACAACAGATAGCTGTTGAAAAAATTATTGAATTTGTGAAACAAATATCCTGATCAATCTAGTTAATTGGACCTGGAAATTAAAAAAATGAAAATCCCGATGTCTTCGCCTGACTTAACGGCAGCAGAAAGAAATGCTGTCATGGAAGTGATCAATACGCCGGTTCTCAGCCTTGGGCCAAAAGTGATCGAATTTGAAAAGGCTATGTGCGTTTATACTGGTGCGAAATATGCCGTGGCTGTAAATTCAGGAACTGCAGGTCTGCATCTAATTGTACGAGCTGCAGGAATACAGGCAGGTGATATGGCCATTACAACCCCGTTCTCATTCGTGGCCTCCACCAACGCCTTGTTATTTGAAAACGCAGTGCCCATCTTTGTGGATCTGGACCCGGTAACCGGCAATATCGATGCCGTACAGGTATCGCAGGCTGCTGAAGATATGCTCTCCGGCGGGAAAAAGGCTGAAAAATGGCTCCCTCGCAAAGGCAGAGGTTCAGGAACATTGAAGTCAATTTTACCGGTGGATGTTTTTGGTCAGCCGGCTGAGCTGGATTCGATCGGCGAAACCGCAGGAAAACATCATCTGGTCATGATCGAAGATTCCTGCGAAGCACTTGGAGCAGAATTTAAAGGGAAGAAAGCCGGTATGTATGGGGATTACGGTGTTTTTGCTTTTTACCCCAATAAACAAATGACAACAGGTGAAGGCGGCATTGTGATCACCAATGATGAGAAAGCTGCCAATTTTATGAAAGCCTTGCGCAACCAGGGACGTGCACCGGGGGATACCTGGCTTTCACATACTTATCTTGGATATAACTACCGCATGGATGAGATGTCGGCTGCCCTGGGTATTGCCCAAATGGCGCGGCTGGATGAGTTGATCGAAAAAAGGGAAAAAGTTGCGGCATTATATACTCAGGCATTGGCTGGTATTCCAGGCATAGAGATCCCGCACATACTTTCATCCACAACACGCATGTCATGGTTCGTTTACGTCATCAGGCTGGATAAAAAGATCAATCGCACTAATCTTGCCCAGCGTCTCGAAACCAAAGGTGTTCCGATCCGGCCTTACTTTTTACCCATTCACCTGCAGCCATACATGGTTGAGAGATTTGGATACCGCGAGGGTGACTTCCCTATCACCGAAGACCTTGGAAACCGCGGGGTGGCGCTGCCATTCAGCGGGGTTATGACGGCTGAGCAGGTGGAATATGTTTGCAGCACGATCCGCGAGGAAATCAGCCGCGCATGAATGAATACCCGCCCGCAAAACAGCGCGGATTGATCATCCATGGCATATTGATCCTTCTTTTTGGTGTGATCAGTATTTTTGCCCTGTATAGGACTTTCCACACACCGGTCGGACCATTATTTACTGTTTACCTGTTATTTTTTATTTTTACCGGCATATTTGTTCCGATCTTTGCTTATCGCTTCTATGCGCTCTCGCGGGCGAATTATTACCTGGACAGGAATACGCTGAGGATCGTATGGGGGCTGCGGGTGGAAGAATTACCAGTTAACGAAATTGAGTGGATACGGCCGGTCGCGGGTCTGCCGGCAAAGATCAACTTCCCGGTTTTCCGTTTCCCGGGCGGAATATTGGGTGTCATCCGGCAGGCTCAGGATAAAAATATTCCAGGCATCTCAGGCAGCAAAGTGGAATTTTTGGCTTCAGACCAGCAAACCATGGTACTTGCTGCAACAGCCTCAAAAATATTTGCCATTTCGCCGGAGAATCCCGGGGTTTTTCTATCTGCATTTCAAAAAACAATTGAGATGGGCAGCCTAAATCCAACTGAAAGAGTCTCTCAGTTTCCATCCTTCATTGTTTCGAGGGCATGGGATAACCCGATCGCCCGTTTTCTATGGCTGCTTGGTGCATTTCTGAATGCCGGTTTATTGTTATGGGTGACGTTGATTATTCCTTCCCTGCCAGCCATCTCGCTTGGTTTTTCTGCGTCAGGCGGGTCTTCAGAACCTGTTCCAGGTGCGCAATTGATTCTCTTGCCGGTATTGAGTTCCCTGCTGTTTATTCTTGGATTATTCGCCGGACTTTTTTTTTATCGAAAACCAGATTTTTATGTGCTGGCCCATACTTTATGGATTTCAAGCGTTTTTTCATCACTAATGTTTCTCGTTGCTGTTTTCTTTATTCTTTCTAACCCGGTCTGAGCCCGGAAACAGGCAAAATTTATGATGCAATTACTGGTTGGATTTTTATTTGCAATAATAGTTTCCCTGGCTGCATACCGGGCTCACAGTCTTAACCGTTCCGGGGCACTGGCTGCCACGCTGATTGGAACAATCATTTTTGGCATTGGTGGATGGCAGTGGGCATTGCTCCTGCTTACATTTTTTATCTCATCCAGTTTGCTGACCCGGGCTTTCAAAAAAAATAAATCCACCCTGAATGAAAAATTTTCCAAAGGCGGTAATCGGGATGCCGGGCAGGTTTTTGGAAACGGCGGCCTGGCGGCAATTTTTGCTGCTGCCCATTATTTCTTTCCAACTGCTCCGTGGGTGTGGCTGGCTTTTTCTGCATCGCTGGCCGCTGTTAATGCGGATACCTGGTCAACTGAACTGGGTGTCCTGAATCCGCATCCGCCAAGAATGATCACCAACCCGGCAAAAGTCGTCGAGAAGGGCACTTCCGGCGGGGTTTCACTGGTTGGAACCCTGGCAGCACTTGGGGGGTCAGCCTTGATCGGAATACTTGCGGCATTCTTCCCGCCGTCAGACCTGCCCTGGACCATCGGGATTGTGATCACCCTGGCAGGTTTTTTGGGTTCGTTGTTCGACTCCCTGCTGGGGGCCACGGTGCAGGCGATCTATCACTGCCCGGCATGTGACAAGGAAACTGAGCGTTTCCCGCTGCATTCCTGCGGTACGCCAACCTTGCAAAAACGCGGCTGGGCCTGGCTGAATAATGACCTGGTTAACCTTGGATGTGCAGTTTTTGCAATTGCTTTTGTCCTGATTGTTTGATTACATTCCTGTGCACATGAAAATATACCGCGGAGTTCGCGAAGCACGATGAGTTTTGTAAAGAACTGTTTAATTAGCTTGCGGGGTTTTTTATTCAATCAAAAACAATAATTTATTCATCAACAAGCCGTTTAGGCCTTTAATTTAAGCGTAAAATAAAAAAAAACTGACCCCGAAGGCTCAGAGGTCAGTTTTGTGATTTATGGTGAAATTAATTATTGAATATTAATGGTGGTGACCGTCGTGCACATGGCCGTGATCATTTTCTTCGTCTGTTGCATCACGCAGAGCGACAATCCGCATGTCAAAATGTAATTCTTTGCCTGCAAGCGGGTGATTAAAATCCAGGGTGACGTTGTCATCATCCACCCGATCGATACGGGCATTCATTGGGGTGCCATCTTCGTCAGTCACCTGTATTTCCGTCCCGATTTCCATCGGAATATTGGCTGGAAACTCGGTGCGGGGGACATCGATAAAGGCATCCGGGTCCAGTGTGCCATACCCGTCTTCAGCCTGAACGATGACATTTTTGCTTTCGCCGAGCGCCATGCCATACAGCTCTTGTTCCAACCCGGGAATGATATTTCCGGATCCCTGGATAAATTGCAGGGGGGAAGTTCCTTCGGAAGAATCGATCACTTCACCATCCACACGCAGGGTGTAATCCATGGATACGACCTGGCCATCCTGTACTGTTAATAAATCACTCATTCGTCTCCTGTAAATTGTCTGGTTTTTGATATTGGGCAGCCAGAGTAGTCCATTTTACCCGCCTTTTACTTATTTTTGCTGTTTAAATTTCTGCAATATTCAAGAATAACGATTAGCTTCTTCATCAAATCTCAAAATTAATCAAGTGCATATTTGTAACATGCTGATCGTTTTCAGGATTTGATTGACAAAACGCGGTTAGCATAATAAAATTCAGCCCGCCTTGTAAAATAAGGTGTGTAAGTCGTGCCGAGGTAGCTCAGAGGCAGAGCAAGCGGCTCATAATCGCTCGGTCGAGGGTCCGATTCCCTCCCTCGGCACCACCTGTTCTAAAAAAACCTGTCCATAATGGGCAGGTTTTTGTTTTACAATCAACTGACCATGGATAAAAACTACCTCATCCCGGCAGCCGAACTCAGGCGTGAGCACATGCAGCTGAATTCTAGATTTATCGGTATCATTGCGCCGGTTTTCAGTACTGACGAGGCCCGGGCATTCACCAAGCAAATCCGCCTGGAATTCCCGGATGCCAGTCACCATGTGACAGCTTATATTATCGGGGGCGGCAGTTCTGTAACTGAATATTGTTCTGATGATGGCGAGCCTCAGGGTACAGCCGGCCGTCCGGCTTTGACGGTGCTGCGCGGCAGCGGGCTCGGTGACTGCGTGGTTGTCATTACCCGTTACTTCGGAGGAACCCTGCTAGGAACCGGCGGGCTGGTTAAGGCTTACACAGAAACAGCTCAGCTTGTTGTACGGGATGTACCCAGGTCAAAATTAATGCGTGTTCAAACTGCTTTACTGGCCATTCCATATAACCTGCTGGAGCGTATTCGCTTAATGGTTGGCAGGTACCAGGGAACTGTTCTATCTGAGGATTTTGGAGCGGATATTTTATTGACCCTGCGTTTCCCGGCGGCAAGTTACCCGTCATTTCAGCTGGAACTGAAAGAATTATCCTCCGGCAGCCTGCAGGCTGAAAGTATGGAGCTCACTGATGTGCTCGTGCCGGTTTGATAATAATAACCATGAGGCTAATTCCGAAATTCTTATTGCAAAAATACTCATTCACGGCTATAATACCGCTTCGCGGAGTAAATCTTCGCAAACGGTAAGGCCTGCCGTTGAAGTAAATCGGGGCGTGGCGCAGCCCGGCTAGCGCGCTTGCATGGGGTGCAAGAGGCCAAGAGTTCAAATCTCTTCGCCCCGACCAGCTAAAACCACAGATTGCAAAACCTTTGAATTTCAAGAGGAATGCGGTCTGTGGTTTTTATTTATCTCAAATTTTGATTTTTAACACATTGATATTCGCGGTTCATACATTAAATTTCCAGAAATTTGATGTTAATCCAAGTTTTTCAAATATCTGATGCGATTGATCAATTGTCCGCCCCTTGAATTCAGACGATAACCTGTCTTTGTACCATAGTTTAGAGAGTTCCCAAACCTGCTCTATTGATAATAATTTTCCTTCGGGCATTTTCATTTCAGTGCGCCACGTTTCAGAATTCTCTTTCGACCGAAAGAGTAAAATATTTGCTCAGGTAAAGATTAAATCATCGTACCACTGACTGCATGGCAATGGAAAATAGACCATGTGATTTTTCCCTTCAACCAATCCATGATGAACCGCTAACTCGACTTTTTCTTGATTATCTGGATAGACAGCGTGAATCTGTACATCAATATTAAGTGCGGCTGCTATACCTAAAGAATCCCAGGCGCAATTTGCATACCATTCCTTGTTTTGAGAGGTAACCTTGTAATTTGTAGGTATTGCTGAAAAAGGATTTGCCATGCGAATGGTATCTGCACCTGGCTGCAAAAAAATCATATGGTTCTTATGAAGTTTATGAAAAGAAATTCGAATATCCTCGTTTTCTGCGTTGAGTAAATTCGCAGCTTCCTGCCAGGAGGGTGCCCTGCAATTATCTGCAAAAAAACGATAGATCAGATAACGTGTTTGCAAATCGAATTCAGTAATTGTCATTTCCATTTGGCGAAAGTTGTTTTTTTAATTGAAATGAAAGGTTAATCAAAGATGAGCTTTATTGATATTGTTCTGACAACTCTATATTTATTATTGTAATTCAGTTTTATTTATAATTATTTGTACCCCAAATTCAACTGAATTAAGGTATCCTTATGGGTGGGAGTGCATAAGTCCCGGTGGGCTTTCCGTTCTTCAAAATCGGCATTGGGCCGCGTTGCGGTCCAGGGTGGGTTCGACTCCCATGCATTCCCGCTATTTATTTTAATTTTTCAGCCAGGAATATGAAGTCTGTCATGACTTTTGTTTTTGTGCATTCATTTATTAACAGGTTATCATGGTCATACCGGAACAAGAAATTCTAAATGCTATCATCGGCAGGGTTTTCCGCACCGATGATTTTACATATGGTGAAACTGGCAGCCAATTTCTCGTCAGGTTTCGCGGCACACTAGTGATCGACTCGATTGACGCGTTTGATCAGCTGACTGAGGCATTAAAACCCTATCAGCTGATGCCGGTTTTCAGGAAAGACGAAGACGGCCGGCACATTATTTACCTGAATGCACGTTTCCCTGATCCAAAACCTTCCAATTACTTGATCAATATCGGCTTATTTTTGCTGACCGTGATAAGTGTGATCTGGACGGGAATGGGGTATACAGATCCGGAGTGGATCAATGGTATCAAGGATTCCAACCAGGTCATGTGGCTGACTTTTCTGCATGGCGGTATCCCTTTCGCTGTCAGCCTGCTGGGTATTTTGCTTGCGCATGAATTCGGACATTATTTCATGACACGCCGGCATCGAACGGCAGCAACTCTGCCTTACTTTATCCCGTTCCCAACCCTGCTTGGGACCATGGGGGCCGTGATCATGTGGAAAGAACTTCCAAGAAATAAGCGGGTGCTGTTTGATGTGGGTATCACCGGTCCGCTGGCGGGATTATTCGTTGCACTGCCTGTGGTTCTGATCGGCCTGGCAGGCTCAAAGACAGGCCCGGTACTCCCTTCCCCCGGCGGTTTTATCGAAGGGAACTCGATTGTTTATTTGCTGGCCAAGTTTGCGATTTTCGGGAAATTATTACCTTCCCCTGCCAGCTATGGAAATATATTGCCTGCTTTTTACTGGATCAAATATTTTTTCACCGGTCTGCCTGTTCCAACCGGCGGCACAGATGTGTTCATTTCGCCGGTGGCGATGGCTGGCTGGGCAGGCTTGCTCGTCACTTCGCTGAACCTGATCCCGATCGGTCAGCTGGATGGCGGGCATGTGATGTATGTTTTATTCGGGAAAAACCTTAAATATGCCACACCTGTGATTATGGGGATCATGGCCGTGCTTGGTTTTTTCTGGAGCGGCTGGTGGCTGTGGGTGGTCATGCTTTTATTTTTGGGACGAAGATCTGCTGATCCATTGGACCAGATCACTGAACTTGATAGCGGCAGGAAAACGCTTGCATATATCATGATCGTCGTTTTTATTCTTGTGTTCATTCCTGTTCCACTTATATCTCTTTAACCAAAACTGACATGCGCCGAATTATTTACCTTTTTTTCTCCGCTGTCCTGATATTAGGCGCATGCAATCCGGTCATTACTTCCCTTGGGGAAGAGGCTACAAAAGCAGCTGAGAAAAATGCACCGCTTCCAAAACCAGCAGCATACACGCCGGTGCCAAGCATTACGCCGACATCACAGCCTGTGTTTGATATTTCCTCAGTCAAAGGGGTCGAAGTTAATCTTTGGCATGGATGGGATGGTACAACCGGCAGCCTGCTTGAACAATTGGCAGCCGAGTTTAACATTTCAAATAAATACGGGTTGAAAATTACCGTGAGTTCAAAGGGAAATCTCAATCATCTGACAGCTGAAGTCGAAAAATCCCTGGGGCAGACCGATCAGCCCGACCTTGTGATTTCCCTCCCGGAACATATTCTTGCATGGCAGCCAAGGGTTCTTGAGCTGACACCCTTTATCACACAAAAAGACCTGGGGTTGGATTTGAATGAAATCCCGGCAGGCTTTTTAAAGCAATCTGATTTAAACGGAGAACGTTACAGTCTGCCGCTCGCCAGGTCTGCCCGGTTTATTTTTTATAATGCCAGTTTTGCCAATGACCTGGGTTTTAGTGGGGCACCCGTTACATTGGAAGAGTTCAGGCAGCAGGCTTGTGCTGCAAATGCCTTCTGGAAACAGGATGCAGATTTAACGAATGACGGCTACGGCGGCCTGGTACTTGACCTGCCGGCAGATGAAGGCTGGCAGACACCTTATTCCTGGCTGGCTGCAGGCGGAGGGGAGTTATTTTCTGATAATTCGTATCATTTCAACACGCAGCAAAATCTCGACAGCATGGGCTTTCTCAGCACCTTAAGGGCAGATGATTGTGCCTGGCTGCCGGATTCAGCCTCGAACTTTGAGCACCTGGTCAGCCGCCGGGCTTTATTTATCACCGGCAGCCTGGCGGATATTGAACTGCAAAACGCGGCCTTTAAAATAGCAGCCATTACAGACAGCTGGACACTCCTGCCGTTTCCTGGCAGCCGGCCGGGGAATGTTTTTTTTGGTCCGGATATGGCAATTCTGAAATCCAGTCCTGAGCGGGAATTGGGGGCCTGGATCTTTTTACGCTGGCTGCTGGAACCGCAAATTCAGCTGAGATTATCTAGATCGACGGGTCTAATGCCTGTAACTCAGCCGGTTCTAAAAATGCTCAGAACGGATATTACCCTTCCTGCCCAATGGGCTGCCGGGATAGACCTTATTCCGCAGGCGTTAATTTATCCGCAAACCAAAACATGGCGCCTGGCAGACAAGATACTGGAAGACGGCATGGCAGCCTATGACCGAAGTTACCCCAATGTCACGCTGGATGTCGTCCTGCAAAAAATGGATGATACGTTAAGTGACATGATGAACAAGTAAGCCGGCATTATTTTTTTTAGGATGAGAAGGAATGTATGTTGTGTCAGGTGTTCCAGCGGATTAGCAATTCGTGTTACCATTAAGCATATTCAAGATTGTGTATTATTAATGAAAATTCTCCCAACAAAAATTGCCGGCTATAAATAGGATTAGCTGCCTGGAGGTTCCATGTATTTTTTTGTTCGATTTCAAGGTGTCATAACAATCATCACTGGTGTGCTGATCATGATTCTGGGAGTTGGGGCTGCCATTTATGGCTTTGTGCAAAATGCAGCCGTGGTTGACATGGTCAACAGTTACTACCTGGCCGGGAAAAATAGTGTGCTGACAGATGCACGTTTTTATGCTGCGATTACCGGCCTGGGTCTGTTTGTAATTGGGCTGGGAACTGCTGCTTCCGGTCAATTGATGCTGGTATTTGCAGATATAGCTTCCAATACATATGACACGAAAAAAATATTGCAGCGACTGGCGCACAAGGATTAATTCGACAGTTTTTTCACTGCTTTCTTATTTTTATTATTGATTTATTCGGGGGAATTGGTACTGGTTATTTTTAACCGCTTTAGTACACCTTCGGCTGCCGCATGCCCGGTCGACAGGCAGGCTGTGATCATGTATCCCCCGGTCGGAGCTTCCCAATCCAGCATTTCACCTGCACAAAAATAACCAGGCAAGGTTTTCAGCATCAAATTTTCATCCAATTCAGAAAACAATAGCCCGCCGGCTGTACTGATTGCTTCATCCATCGGGCTTGTGCCCGTGAGTTTGATTGGTAATTTCTTGATCCAGCCAGCCAATTTTCCAGGTTGATCAAAATCTTCACGGGGAACGATTTCCCAAAGCAAACCAGTTTTAACCCCTTTAATCCCAAGCGATTTCTCAAGATGGCTTGAAACCGATCTGGATCCGCGGTTTTCGCCCAGCCTTTGGGTCACAGCGTCCAAAGTGCGGTCGGGGCAGAGATCAAGGTATATAACTGCCTGGCCGAAGTGTTCAATCTCATCCCGGATCGGGGCCGAGAAAGCGTATATCAGGCTGCCTTCCACCCCTTGTTCGCTGATTATGAACTCACCCTGTTTTGACACAGCTGCTTTTCCGGTTGGGGTAAATTCCAATACTGTTGTTTTCAAAGGCTGACCTTCAAATTTTGTCCGGAAGTGTTCACTCCATTGAATATTGAAACCGCAATTGGAGGGTTTGAAAGGGGCGGTCGATAATCCTTTTTGTTGAAGAAGTGTTGTCCACTCACCTGTCGAACCTGTTTTCTTCCAGCTCCCGCCGCCCATTGCCAGAACTATAGCTTCACCATGAGCATGTATCAAGCCGCTGGGTGTTTCAAAAACCAGGTTCCCCGAATCATCCCAGCCTGTCCATTTGTGACGGAAATGAAATGACACCCCGCAGGTTGAGAGATGACGGCACCAGGCGAAAAGCAGGGGTGCGGCTTTCATATCAGCAGGAAAAACACGGCCGGAAGTTC
>CAZBRI010000045.1:0-12316 GCA_964494055.1 uncultured Anaerolinea sp. | reverse complement strand
TGACTCCATTCCAGGCTGCCTGAATGAATTGCTTTACCAGCTGCATGCAATCTAAAACGCAATAATCCCCGGTGACCAATGCAGACAATATCACTTGCATAGGTGTATATTGCCCCGCGAGCCGGCTGTAATAGTCCTTTATCGAGCAGGTACCGCATCCCCATTTTACTGCTCGCACCGGATTCTTCATCTGCAACGCCTGCCAGCATCAAACGAACCCTGGCAGGATCAAATAAATTTATCTCCCTCAGGATGGCAATTGTATATAAACCGCAGGCAATTCCAGCTTTATTATCTGCTGTCCCCCGCCCGTACATGATCCCGTCAGATGTCTTTGCTTCAAATGGCGCATTCTTCCAGGAGGCGGGATCGCCTTCAGATACAGTATCCATGTGCCCGACAAGAACGAACCCTTCTTTACCGGTTCCCCAATCAACAATCACATTCGGTCGGGTTGGTTCCAGGGCTGTTAAGGCGGCATGCAAACCTAACCTTTCAGCTTCTTGAAAGATACGTTGAGCAACCGCTGATTCTGGATCTCTGCCATTGACCGAAGGTATTCTAACCAGGCTTTCAATGAAACCAACGACTTCGGGCAGATGAAGACGGGCTTTTTCCAGCCATACAGTTTGTTCGCTCTTCTTCATAATTTTTCCGTCTATGCTGATACCATAATAAATATGAGTAAAAAACTAGCTTAAGGCGAGATCAAATAACTCAAACAATCTTTGTTGATCCATATCAATGACCAGCTCCACGTTAGGTTCCTGTTGATGAACACCCATCCAATCTACAATTGTCTGTCCGCGGCTGTGTTTTCCTTGCAGCTCAACTTCCAAATATTTCTTCTCAGCCTTGGTAACGATCGAAGGTTCAATGGCAGCAGCAACGGCCAGAAAATCAGCAGCAAATAATATTCTTCTTCCCAGGTTTTTCTCAATGAACTTTAAAATATTACCCGTGATCAACCTGAAGAATTCTCCCCTGGATGATTTTTTATTCCACAATATATCAACCTGTTTTTCATCAAACATGTGCGCCATTGTCGTTTCCCAGGAAACCAGTGTGACCATCGGCCAGCCTTTAAATACAATCTCTGCTGCTTCCGGATCACTGTGCGTATTAAATTCCGCCAGGGGTGTTGTATTCCCCTGCGCACGAATGGCTCCGCCCATCACCACCAGTTTTTTGTATTTTGATGGCAGGCTGGGATCAAGACAGGTTGCAAGCGCAATATTGGTCAATGGACCAATCGCTACCAGGGTAAGTTCACCCGGGTTTTCGTTGGCCAGCCGGATAAGTGCATTTACAGCATGTTCATTACTCACCTGCCTTTTGCTGGGGGGTAAGTGACTATCTCCCAGGCCGTCATTTCCATGCACATAATCTGCTGGCGGGTTCCTGGCAATTAATGCCGCATCGGCACCCGAAAATACGGGAACATCTCTTCCTGCAGCATCTAAAATATGACAGGCATTTGCCGTGGTTTTATGTACATCCACATTGCCGGCTACTGCTGTAATAGCTTCAACACGAACATCAGGATGGGCCAGCGCCATCAGGATGGCGTGTGCATCATCTACCCCAGGGTCAGTATCAATCACAAGGCGAACCATAACACCTCCGGAATTTTCTATTGAATCATCATGAATAAAGTTAGGAACAGGGTGATTATAATATAGATGTCTTCTCACCCTCTTCAAGGAGAAATTCCATGTATGATCTTGTAATAAAAAATGTTGATATTCTGCTGACTTCTGATCAGCAGGTGAATATTCTTACCGGTCAGGATATTGCCGTCACAGGCTCACGTATTGCTTCCATTCAACCAACTGATAAATTACCGGTATTCTCATCAAAAGCGGTGATCGAAGCAAGGGGAATGCTCGCCATCCCGGGCCTGATGAATACCCACGCCCATGTTCCTATGGTATTGTTCCGCGGAATGGTCGAAGATGTCACTGTTGCATCCTGGTTCAATGACCATATCTGGCCGCTGGAAACCAACCTGACTCCAGAGGATGTCTACTGGGGGGCACTTCTTGGAATGGCCGAGATGATCGATAACGGGGTGACCTCAGTGGCTGATCACTATTTTGACATGGACCAGGTAGCCATGGCAGTGGAAAGTTCGGGTATGCGTGCCAACCTGTGCTGGGCGGTTTTTGCCCATGAAGGAATTGAAAAACTCGACCGAACCTGCGAATTTGTGGAGCGATGGCAGGGCAAGGCTGACGGCCGTATTACAACCTGGCTCGGTCCGCATTCTCCATATACAACCAACCCGGAGTTCCTGAAACAATCCGCCCTGAGGGCAAAAAAACTGGGTGTTGGTATCCATACCCATGTTTCTGAAACTCAGGACCAGGTCAAGCTCAGCCTTTCACAGTATGGAATTACACCGGTCAAACAGCTTGAAGAGACAGGTGTTTTTGATGTTCCCTCCATTCTTGGGCACTGCCGCTTCCCTTCACCAGAAGACCTGAAGATCATGGCCAGCCGAAATACGGGTGTTGCCCATGCGCCTAAGACTTATATGAAACTGGGAGAAGCTGAAGTTCCATTAAAAAAATACCAGGAAGCCGGTGTCCCCCTGGGGCTTGCAACAGATGGAGCTGCCAGCAGCAATACCCTGGATATTCTAGAGCAGCTGCGTGTGATGGTGCTTGCCCAAAAAACCGCTGCCCAGGATCCCACATACATGACCGTTGCCCAGGCTTTGGAGATCGCCTTCCAGGGCAGTGCAAAAGTATTAAAGCAGCCAGACCTTGGTTCGATAGAAATCGGGAAACTCGCTGATATTGTGCTAATCCGTCAGGACAGTCCCCATAATTTCCCGCGCTTTAACCCCGCAGCCAACCTGATCTATTCAACCAATGCTTCGGATGTTGACACCGTGATCTGTAATGGCAAAGTGCTTAAACAAAACGGCAAATTATTAACCATTGATCTGCCTGAGGTAAAACGACAAATATCCGAGCGGCTGGGGCGCCTTTCTGAGCACACCCCGGGCCGCAGCATGGCCTTCTATCCGACCACTTAAACCTTCCTGAGAGCCTGCTCAAAATCCGCGATGAGATCCTGTGCATCCTCCAGGCCGACTGAAACACGAATCATTCCATCACGGATATTCATTTGAGCCTTTTGCTCAGCCGGCACATCCAGGAAAGCCATTGTCGAAGGAACCTGGGTGGTGGTTCGTACACCGCCCAGGCTTGCCCCAAAAGTACTCAGCTCAAGCGCGTCCAAAACCTTGACTGCTTTTTGTTCATCCCCAATTTCAAATGTCATCATGCCGCCGTAACGGGGCATGTCCCGTTTTGCAATCGCATGCTGCGGGTGTGATTCCAATCCCGGGTACCAGGTTTTTTGAATCTTTGGGTGATTTTCAAAATAACGGGCAAGCTGCAGCGCTGTCTGACAGGTTCTATCCATTCTCACATGCAATGTCTGGATGCCTCTTAATAACAGCCAGGCATTAAAGGGTGATAGTGCCCCGCCAAGTTTGGTTAATGTGGACCACCGGATGGTTTCAAGGTAATCTGCCGGGAATAGCTCGCTTTTCATCGTGATCGTACCACCCAGGGCATCGTTATGTCCTCCGATCCACTTGGTTGCGCTTTCAAGAACAAAATCAACCCCCAGATCATGAGGCCGGAAGACATACGGGCTGGCAAAGGTATTGTCGCAAACAACTGCGATTCCCCTGCTGTGCGCCAATTTCACAAGGGCAGGTATATCCGCCACTTTCATCGTCGGGTTGGCGATCGATTCGCAGTAAATAATTTTTGTTTCAGGCTGCAGGGCAGCTCTCACCTGCCCGATGTCTGATGTGTCCACAAAAGTCGTTGCAACCCCGAATTGATTAAAACGATGATCGAAAAACTCGTGTGTCGTACTGTAAGTTGTCCAATCAGAGACGATATGATCGCCAGATTTAAGCATCCCGAACAAGAGGATTGAAATAGCCGCCATTCCGGAGGCTGTTGCCAGGCATGCGTCTGCATTCTCGATCAATGCAACCTGGTCATCAAAAGCATACTCGCTCGGATTACCGCAGCGCGAATAAATATTCACTGATTTCCGTGCACCATCCAGCACTTGCTGGTAAATATCTGCATCATATTCAAAATTGGATGCCATGTAGATCGGCAGGCTGACGGATTTTGATTCCGGTTCAGCAGGGTAATACACCATGCGGCTCTCCAAACTCAGTTTCTTTCTCTTTTCGATATCCATTTTATTTCTCCTGGAAAATATATTTTCTTAATTCTTGATGCTGACAATAACTAAATCTCATCACTTAGTGAAAGAAAGTGCCTGATCTAGATCTCCGATCAGGTCATCTACATCTTCAATGCCCACTGAATAACGGATCAGACCTTCCGGAATTCCCATGGCTGCCCGCTGTTCAGGGGTTACCTCCACGTGACTGGTCGTCCGCGGGGGTCCTGCAACTGTTTCAACGGTTCCAAGATTGGCCGCAAGGTGAGCTAATTTCAATCGGGGAAGAAAAGTTTTGACCGCTTCAAAATCACCATCCAGGATAAAACTCAAAACACCGCCAAAACCTCGCATCTGCTTCCTGGCGATCTCATGGTTCTCATGGCTTTCCAATCCGGGATATAGAACCTGTTTGACTCCTTTGTGCCCCTGCAGATACCTGGCTATTTTAATTGCGCTTGAATTCTGTCTCTCAATCCGTAACCCGAGTGTTTTCATGCCTCTCAGTAATAAATAAGCAGACATTGGGTGAAGCGTCGCACCAGTGATCTCCCTGTATCGAAAAACTTGCTGAACTAGTTCCTTATTCCCGCACAGAACCCCGCCCAGGGCATCTGCATGCCCGCCTAAAAACTTGGTGGCGCTGTGTATTACCAGGTCAGCCCCAAGCTCAATTGGATTCGTATTGATCGGTGTTGCAAAAGTATTATCCACTATCACGACCGCCCCGGCTCTATGTCCAGCAGCAGCTAATCGTTCAATATCCAGAACTTTTAAAGTCGGGTTGGTTGGAGTTTCCAGGTAAAGAACCTTGCATCCCTTCAATGTTTCCTGTTCGATCATCTCGTGATCAGTGGTATCACAAAGGCTTACTAGAACTTTTTGCCGGGGAAGAAAAGAAGTAAATAATTCATTCGTACCGCCATAAGTGTCTTTTACAGAGACAACCCGCTCACCAGGAGCTAACAATGTAAATAACGTATTGCTGATGGCCGCCATGCCGGTCGAAAAACTGGTAGCTGATTCAGCGTTTTCAAGCTGCCTGACTTTTTCTTCAAATACATCCACCGTCGGATTTGTGTTCCGGCTGTAGATATGACCTTCTTCATTGCCTTTTGCAACGTCATACCAGGTTTCGAGATCCTGGTACCCATACGAGACACTGTGTACAACAGGGACCTGCGTTGATCTCTGCCAGCCGTCTTTATTCTCCTCTCCTGCCCATACTGATAAAGTGTCACGACCAGAATTGGAATTATTTTGTTTTTTTTCTGCCATAATTAATTGCCTCCGGTTCCAAATCTCAATTTATTTTGGGTAAACAAGTTGATTTTTCTCGATTATATGCCCTGATGCGGTTCTCTTTTTATTATTCCTGGAACTTGAACAAACAATAACTATTTGAAAAAATTATGCTCAATCCTGGATAGATAACCAGTAGAGATAAATAAACAACAGGTATCAGATTAAAATAATGGTAAGTCAGCATTATTTATCATTTTGTTTACGGTTTGTTTCCATCATTTGAGTATAAAGTCAATCCGGCAAACTAGTCGGAAGAAGTTGTTCATAGAATTACTGGGAGCATTGTTATGTCATATCATTTTAGTCCTGTTTCAATAGAAGAACTTAAACCTCAAAAAGTGATCTGTACCAGGGTTATCAGCTTTGAACCTGAAAATGATTCCAATCAGCTTGTTAGAAATTGGATCATTAAACACAAACTGGATCCGTCAGCCTGCCGCAGTTTTGGTTTTGATATCCCTGTCAGCCCTGCAGAAGCACAGACTGGTTTACGTGGTTACGAAATCGGCTTCGTTATACCGGAAATTATTCAAGGAGATGATCAGTTCAAGACCAGAACTTACGGCGGAGGAATGTATGCTGTTATGCGGGTACACAATGCGTTTGAAACACCTTTTGAATCCATCCCTGCCGGCTGGGGTACACTGATGAATTGGATTGAGAGCAATCCAGATTGGCAGCCAGCCTGGCATACTTGTTATGAAGAAGTGATCAAAGGTGAAATTGAGGAAGATTTGATCCTTTACCAGCCCATCCAAAAAAGAAAAGAATTAATTATTGGAAAATGATCTTCTAAACCTATTTTACAATTCCCTCGATTATATAAACAAACTGGTTTACCCGGGTTGTGAATCAAAGACTCCTGCTTGCGCAGGAGTCTTAATATTTCAAGGATCTATTTCTCTAAGAACCCATTTATAGCTGTTTTTGAATGATTTAAAAATGTAGATAAAAATCCTTTGTTGTACGACAGGATCGGTGAATTTTTTTAATTAATAAATCGTTGAAAAAAAATCAACCTGAAGGTATTAAATCTTCAACCTATCGGTTGGTTTCAAAGCAGGTGTTCTTTGCTATCCTAAAGCAACAAACCGCCATAGGAGCAAACCTTGAACACTCGCATATTTTTCAAAATTAATTTTATCGCTTTGTTGATTTCTCTGATATTGGTCAACGTGCAACCAGCAGCAGCCAGAACAATCATCCAGGAAGGTCCTGGTAACCCGGCTGAGATGGAAGCCTTTTTTGATAGTTACATGTCCAAACAAATGGAAAACTTTCACATTCCGGGTGTGATTATCAGCGTGGTAAAGGATGGGAAAGTTTTCTTTTCCAAGGGATACGGCTATGCTGATATCGAAAAACAAATACGATTTACTGAAAACACACTGCTGACGACCGCATCGTTAGGAAAGTTGTTCACCGCCGTTGGCGTTCTGCAGCTCAGTCAGAAAGGCATGATTGACCTGCATTCCGACATTCGCCCGTATTTCAAGGATTTCAAACTCAATACCCATTTCGATGATCCCCTTACTTTTGCCAACCTGCTGACACATACCGATGGCTTTGAGACGCGCATGATCGGAGTTGCAACAATAAACTCCGAAGAATTAAAACCGCTCGGCAAATTGTTGGCGACCTATAAACCTAACCAGATTCTTCCTGCAGGAAAATATATGACCTATGGCGATTATGCTGCCAACCTGGCTGGCTATCTGACACAGGAAATCTCGGGTGTGCCCTTTGAGCAATATATGCATGAAAACATCCTCTCCCCGCTGGGGATGACACACTCTACCTTTGACCAGCATCTATCAGCTTCCATGAGTCACAACCTGGCAACTGGTTATAGTTTTGAGAATGAGACTTATCAGCCTGAACCGTTGTTTTATATCAATTATGCCCCGTCTGGCGGACTGCGGACCACTGCTGCAGATATGAATCATTTCATGCTGGCGCTGCTTAATAATGGCGAATATCAGAACACGCAAATCTTGAATTCGGAATCTATTCAAAGCATGTTTACACAGCAATTCAGCCCGCAGTCTGGCATGCCTGGTATCACTTATGGATTGTTCGAAGATTTCAAAAATGGACAACGAGCCCTTCTGCGCGATGGAGATGGAGTTGGGACACGCACCCGCATGATTCTTCTGCCAGAGCAGAACACAGGGATTTTCATCAGCTACAACTCAGGCGATAGCGGCCTGCGCCTGAATTTGATCGGTGATTACCTGGATCACTATTACCCCGTCAGCAAAACCTCTCCAGTAGGAATGAATGGTTACCTGGAACGCGCAAATTTGTTTACCGGAACCTACCGGCCATTGCAGGCGGATATCTCAACCTTTACAAAATCGATGTACTTCTTCTCTCAACTAGTGGAAATCCAAGCCAACAGTGATGGGACGATTACCATCCAATCGACAGGCATGGGTGATCACAGCAGTGTAATGGGTGGTTTTGAAGGAGCTACTCAATGGATCGAAGTCTCCCCAATGCATTTCAAACGTATTGACGGTAACGGGGTGGTGGCGTTCGTTGCCGATGAAAACGGCAATATTATCCAGATGATCTCAGGACAGGGCTATCACAGTACCTTCAAGAAATTGGCATGGACTGAATCTTATGATTTCCAGGTCGGCTCTATAGCTATTGCCGCATTCATATTGCTGGCTTTTGGGTTTTTCATCTTCATCTTCAACCCGCTGGTTTGGTTCATTCGCAAATTTCGCAAGCAAGCCAGCGCACCGCAATCCAAAATGGAACTGGCAGCCCTTTTATGGGGCGGGTTGGTAACACAATGGCTGGCTATATCGGTATTTCATGTGATCGGCGTTTTATATGGCATCAACAGTATTGCCGGAATGCCAAATTTCGTTTGGGGTATAAGTCCAGAAATTATTAACTCCATGAACAGTGTTTACCTGCCCGTGATCCTCTCACTCTCACTTCCAATCATCTCTGTCATCGCCTGGCGCAATTCCTGGTGGAAAACCAGTATAAGAATTTTATATTCTATGAGTGCACTTGCTGCATTGGTGGTAATTCTTTGGGCGCAGTATTGGAACCTGATCGGTTTTCATCTATAGAGATGAATAACATTGGGAAAGCATAATTTTCGGTATACTTTATTCATGGCTCTTAAACAACTGCTTCGTTCTATTCAATGGCTTTGGATCCTGGTTGTCTCTCTTATTATCCTGTTACTAATCAGTGCCTCAGTATTTTTATCTATCGCCATCTATGCCGCCAGCGAAGCCATGCTTGGCAGCATTCCCGGACAGGCTGAAATTGCAGCATTCAGCGAACTTTTCGGGCGCATTATTGGCTCTCTGTCTTCAATCGCTCTGACGCTTTTCGCCACAACCTGGCTGGCTTTACGCCTGCGAAGGTACCCTCGGCTGCATGGGCTGATCATAGGCGGCATAGTTGCTGCATCTACCCTTATCTCGGATCTCATTTTTTCTCCGCCCACCGCTCCGGATGAATGGGCAGCCATCTTACTAACCATTCTGGCCGGATGGCTGGGCGGCGGATGGGGCGGGTTTATTCTCACCAATCGTGAATCTGTTTACCGGTCCAGCCAGGCAATAAAAGGCGCAAACCGAACAGATGCTATAAAAGCCATAGGGGAACACTTAGCCAACCCATCCATAGTCCTGATAACACTGGTCAATCTTTCAGGTGCCTTGGATCTGGGTTTGGCCTGGAAATCATCGCTAAATATTACAGTACCAACTTCGATTGGATGGCTTCCAACTCCCCTTGAGCCTTTCACTGTTTCAAAGGTAACTAACCTCCCCTGGCGTTCACACTTACTGATCGCCCTGACTTCTGATGAATGCCTGTTGGTTGCCTCACGCAACAAAAATGGTTTTTCACGCACAGATATTCAAAACTACCTGACAATTGGTGAACAGATTAGCTTATCTTTCGAAAACCTGAGATTGATTGACCAGGCCCGCGAAACTGGCATTATGCAGGAACGGCAGCGTTTGGCAGGCGAAATACACGATGTTTTGACCCAGGGTTTCATCAGCATCGTCACCCATTTGGAAATGGCAGAATCAAAATTGGAAAAATCCCCTGATGAAGTTCAACTTCTATTGGATAAAACACGGCAGATCGCGCGAGACAACCTGGGGGCAGCCCGTCAAATGACCTGGGCTTTGAGGCCTGATTTGCTGACAGGAGAACCTCTTTCTTCTTCAATTAAATCCCTTGCGCAGCGCTGGTCCAACGAGAATGGCATACCGGTCTTATTTACTGCAACGGGAAATGAACTAAAACTTCATCCTGATATTGAAACTGCCATACTGCGAGCAGCACGTGAAGTTTTAAACAATATCGGTAAACATGCAAATGCAGACAAGGTTTCACTGACACTCACCTACCTGGATACAATTGTCGCGTTGGATGTGCAGGATAATGGCAAAGGATTTCAACTAGAATCTTCCCCTGCACATGGTTCTTCAGGTGGTTTTGGGCTGCCTTCCATGCGCAAACAGGTAGAATACCTGGGTGGAGAATTGAATATCGAAAGTGAACCCAACATCGGCACAACCATAGCTGTCTCCATACCCATCAATTAATGAGTCATATTAAATAATAATGCCTTCAAATTTAAGGAATCCGTATGAACAAAATCAAAATCTTGATCGCTGATGACCATACCATTGTTCGGGCTGGCATACGGCAGCTGCTTGAAACCCAGCCTGATTTTGAAGTTGTGGCGGAAGTAGAAAATGGGCGTGAAGCCCTGGAACAAGCCATACGGCTCCAGCCGGATGTGACTTTGATGGATTTGCGTATGCCCGGTTTGGATGGAGTACAGGCAATAAAGTACATCAAAGCCCAGCGTCCAGATCTACACATCCTTGTCCTGACCACCTATGATACCGATGCTGATATAGTCCGGGCTGTGGATGCCGGTGCCACTGGTTACCTGCTTAAAGATGTACCTCGTGAAGAACTATTTCGTGCCGTACGGGCCACAGCCAAAGGTGAAACTGTTTTAGCATCCTCCGTTGCAGCCCGATTGATGGGGAAAGTTCGCTCAGGAGGCGATGAAATGCTCAGTGCACGCGAGATTGAAGTGCTTATTCTGGTGTCACGTGGGGCTACCAATCAGGAAATCGCCGAAAGTTTATATATCAGCAAAGCCACTGTCAAATCACATCTTATCCAAATCTGTAACAAACTCGGCGTCTCAGACCGCACATCCGCCGTCACGACAGCCCTGGAACGAGGGATATTCCACCTGTCCTGAGTATCTCTAGACAAATTTGGAGCAGAGTAAATCTGATATGTCACTATGAGGATAACCATTCTGGCCCAGGGCTCTCGCGGCGATGTACAACCTTATATTGCGCTTGGCGTGGGTTTAAAAAACGCCGGACACCAGGTCAGCATACCTGCCTCAGAGGTATTTCGCCAACTAGTATGCGATGCCGGGCTCAATTTCATCCCTTTGCATGGCTTGGATCCGCAGGAATTTATTCGTACTCCTGAAATCCAATCTGCGGTATGTCAGGGGGGACAATTACAGATACTTACCTCCCTCCTGCACAAAGCTGGACCAATGCTTGAAGGCATGTTTGATGAATATTGGCGCACCAGCGCTGATACAGATCTCCTGATCGCCTCTTCACTGCTATTTGGCATTCCTGATTGCGCTGAAAAACGTGTTATCCCGCTCATTCAGGCACCCATCCATGCTCTGATCGCCCCCACGCGCGCTTTTCCGTCCGCTTTTTTAGCTCCCTGGGGTGCGAAGGAGAACAATGCTTTTAATCCCATCACACACAAAATCGTGCAGTTTGCTTTTTGGAGTCTATGCCGCTCAGTACTCAACCGCTGGCGCAAAAAAATGGACCTGCCCCCAATCTACAATTACTTTCAACACATGCAAGAACGGAACGATCCTACAATTTACGGTTTCAGTCCGAACGTTTTACCCTCGCCAAAGGATTGGCCATTAAATCACCATGTCACAGGTTACTGGTTTCTGGAACCTGCCCCTGGCTGGAAACCGCCTCAAGAACTGATCCAATTCCTTGAAAGCGGACCACCACCTGTATACGTGGGTTTCGGAAGCATGGATACCCAGGACCCGGCGCGCATGACTAGTCTTGTTGTTGATGCCCTGGCCGCCTGCGGACAACGCGGTATACTGGCTTCCGGTTGGGGTGGGCTGCAATCAGAATCCCTTCCCAAAACGATTTTTCCCATCCATGAGATTCCTCACAGCTGGCTATTTCCGCAAATGGCTGCCCTCGTCCATCACGGCGGAATGGGCACAACCGCTGCCGGGCTGCGCGCGGGTATTCCAGCCGTCATCACTCCGTTAGGAGGAGACCAGCCCTTCTGGGCTGATCGCCTGCAGAACCTAGGGGTTGGTATTCATTCCGCCAGTTTCTTCAAGATAACCGCCAGGCGGCTCACAGATGACGTATCTCAAGCAGTCAGCGATTCTTTTCTTCGTGCCCGGTCTGTTGAACTTGGAAAAAAAATCCGCCTTGAACACGGTGTTGACCGGGCCATGGAATTAATCCAAAATTATCAAAGGTTGAATAATTCGTCCAGGGCTTTCCAAAAGCTATGATTCTCAGATCTTTTTGCGAATTCATTTTGGCCAAATGATTTGCCTATGAATTGTTTTAACGGATGATCATCAACATGGTTAAAAGATTTTAATTCCAATTTCCAATCAGGAAACGATGTCAAACTGATTTTCAAAAAGGGGGGGTGAAAACAACCCTCTTATAGGGACCCCGGTCGAGAA